>CAYJFR010000188.1:0-4401 GCA_964369335.1 uncultured Desulfovibrionaceae bacterium
CCCTTCAAAAAGCACCGTATCCACTTTATCAAAAAGATGACGAAAGGCGTATTCGAAAGAATAACAAAAAAAGTGCGCTGAACCGCCTATCCAAGAAATTTTGTCCCCTTTTTGTACGCGCCAGAGCATGGCGTAAGGGCGTTGTTCGGGCATGGAAGCAAAAATCTGTCTTTTGGATTGTCCCGCCGAGGCTTGCAATATATCTGAAGGCTTTTTGTGTGCGGCATGGCGGTGCTGTTCGCTTATGGCGGCTAAAAGCAGGCTGTGCATATCTTTTTTCAAACTATTGTGCTGTGAGGCTTCTTGCCAAGCAAAACGCACAAAGGGCAAGCTTGGCACAGCACCCCATTTGCGTTTGAAACGAGCGATGCCTTCATTGACGCCTAAACCCAAGTGAACATATTTTTTCCTTTCTTCACGGGCGCAGTGCAGCATAAAGGCAAAAAGAGCGTCGGCGGCGTGGGGTGTATAATGGGTTTTAGAGTGTGCGCCCAAGAGATAAGCGCAAAAATCTTGTGGTGCAAAATCCACCAAGAGGACGGCGGCAAGATTACCCTCATTATCCCACGCATTGAGCAAACGTACATGGATTTGAGCTTGTTGCATAACTTCAGGCACGCTCAAAAAAAGGCGGCGTACCATCATAGACATGGGTGCTGTCTCCCCTTGCCCAGCTCTGCCGAGAAACTCTGTCCATAGGCGGCGGTGAGCTGAGGTAAATTCTGTCCCCATTTCAAGGCGTAAGGCTTTTTGAGCTTTGTTGACTACGCGGCGCAATTTTGTGGGTATAGGGGCGTGGGCGTCTAAGGTGTAAAAAACATCTTCCTCTTCCACGTATGGGCGTAATTCTGTGGGGATAGCTGGCGCAATGGCAAAGCATTGTGTGGCGCCGGTGCGCTGTAAGGCACTTTGTTTGGCTTGTAAAAAAGCGTGTTGCCAGTCTTGTGTGTTGTCTGCACCATGCAAAGGATAGCCGATGAGCGTGAGCCAATCATCAGCGCTATAACAGACATAGCCATGCTCCACAAAGCATGTGCCGCCTGAGACGGCTTGCATAAAGTGGACGGAATGCTCAGGCACGGTGGCAGTGGTCAATATGGCAGTGGTGTCTAACATAGTTCCCTCACTTTTTTACACTATAACAGGCTGTTGAAAAAGTGTAAATTGCGTCGTCAGACTTGTTTTTTGCTCCAGTTACGTATGTCTTTATACGCGCCTTCCGCAAAAAACTTCGTCTTCCTAGCACGTTACACTTTTTGAACAGCCTGTAAAAAATCGTACGAGTAGCATATTTAGAGCGGGCCAGTAAGATATCTACTTTTTCAGGCTGATATGGTGCCTATGCAGTAATACTTGCATAAAAAGCGACTTTTTGCTATGGGGAGGTCAAGCATACGTTTTTTCAATTTTTTTGTAACTGCGGATAATTTTGTGAAAAAACGCGCTTTACAAGGACGCAATACGTATATTTGTGCGAAAGCTATGGCGGCTTAAATGTTTTTAAGCTTTTAGAGGTGTTCTAGGTAGCTCCTAGAGAAAAAGAAGGAAAAGTTTTCATGTCTGGTATGATGTTTTTTTTAGGTAGTGTGGTTTTGTTAGTGGGGGGCTATTTTATTTATGGCGCCTTTGTGGAAAAAGTGTTTAGAAGTGATACAAATCGTAAAACGCCTGTGCAAACCAGTGCAGATAATGTGGACTTCATCCCTTTACCCAATAAAAAAATATTTCTTATTCAATTATTAAATATTGCAGGTCTTGGGCCTGTTATCGGGCCTATCTTAGGGGCTGTATATGGCCCTGTAGCTCTTCTTTGGGTGGTTTTTGGTTGTATTTTTGCAGGTGCTGTGCACGATTATTGTGCGGGCATGATCAGCTTACGCTATGGCGGTGCTTCCTATCACGAAGTTATTGGGCGTAACCTTGGCAGTAACGTACGCCGCTTTATGCAAGCTTTTGCCATTGCCTTCTTGGTGTTGGTAGGCGCTGTATTCGTGCTTGGCCCTGCGGCTTTGCTGGCTAATATGACAAGCATGAACGTTCTTTTCTGGTCATGTGTTATCTTTGGTTACTACTTCTTGGCCACCATCCTACCCTTAAATGTTATTATCGGTCGTGTATATCCTTTCTTTGCTATCTTGCTTTTAGTGATGGCTTTTGGACTTATGGGCTCACTTATCTTTAACGGATATACCATTTTGCCCAATACCGATGTGACCGTAAACACCAATCCTTCCGGTCTTTCCACATGGCCTTTACTCTTTATCACCATTGCTTGTGGCGCTATCAGCGGTTTCCACGCCACACAATCACCCATGATGGCCCGTTGCATAGACAATGAAAAACGCGGACGCCCCATTTTTTACGGTGCTATGATTGCCGAAGGTATTCTTGCCCTTGTATGGGTGACCTTAGGACTTTCTTTTTACGAAAGCCCACAATCTTTGCAAGAAGTTATCAAGGCAGGTACAGCAACCTTAGTGGTAAAAGAAATTTCCATGGAATTACTCGGACCTTTAGGCGGTATCTTGGCTATTTTGGGTGTTATTGTTCTGCCTATTTCCACAGGCGATACAGCCTTCCGTAGTGCGCGCCTTATGCTTGCAGAAATCTGCACCCTTGACCAACGTCCCATTAAAAACCGCTTGTTCATGGCTGTGCCTCTCTTTGTGGGCGGTATTGCTTTAACTCTTGTGGATTTTGGCGTCATTTGGCGTTATTTTGGTTGGATGAATCAAACTATGGCAGCTATCACCCTTTGGGCTGTGGCTGTATATCTTATTCGTCGTGACCGTTTCCACTGGATAGCTTCTGTACCTGCGCTCTTTATGACTGTGGTGTGCGTCGCTTTCTTGTGCAATAATAAGATAGGCTTTAACCTTGATATCACACTCTCCACATGGATTGGCTGCGCTGCCGCCGCTGTGTGCTTGGTAGCCTTATTACTTCTTGGTAAGAAATTGCCTACCAATATGCCAGCACAAGAGCTTGACTGCTAAGTAACATGTCCCCCAGTTTTACTGGGGGATTACTTATACGGAATAAAATAAAGCCTCCTAGTTGTAAGCACTCAGGGCAAACAGCAGGAGGCTTTATGCAAAAGCAATACAAATGGCATCTGTTTACTTATAAATGCTTCGTTGTGAATTTTAAAAGTTGGCTATCACTTAGCGTGACATACCACCAGAATGATGCTCAGAATCATTATTAGAGCAGGTTCCCTCAAAACGCATTCATCTTTCTTGATATAACACGAAAAATCATTTATGTGCACGCGCTCTAGACAATAACGCTATGCGACTTACCTACATATAAGCAAGCAACTTTCTGTTTGTTTCGCACAACTCTTACTCCGCCCAATCTTATATGTGGCGGATACGGCACTTTTATGTATCTATTTTATAGGATTAGACAGTGCACAGGAGCACCCTTATGAAGAACATTCTCTTCTTGGCATTGGTCGTACTTACATTTTTTGCCTCACCCTTAACAGCGCAAGCCACTGTGCAAACAGATGTGCAAGAAGTACAAAGTAATATTAATGGCCTTGGCACCTCTCATTGAGAGGGCGTAGGCGGTACCGGTGGTACTAAGAAAGATTAAAACACAAGGGGGATATGATGTATCCCCCTTATTATATACAGCCTAATTTACTTCTCTTGCAAACTCAAAGTCACCGCGCGCAAATTCATAACATATTGCCTAGGCTTACTCTGGGTATCAGCAAAAATCAAAAATACTTTGCCTTTGGGAAGTTCTAAAGTTCCCACTTCCGTCTGTGTATAAGTGCTCCAGTCGCTTCCCGTCATGGGAAGAGTTGTTGTAACACGGCTCGCGTCACTAGGCATGCCTTGGGGCGCGGCATCTTCAAGACTTTGCACGGCATACACTTCTAAAGGTGCTGTAGAGCCGTCAAAATCCTGCTTGCTATAATCAAGGCTTATGGCATACATGCCCGCTTGGTCTATAACCACAGGAAAGACCACTTTATTATGGCTTTTCCAGCCGCCAATATTATAGGGCGGGTATTCGGGTTCGATGATGGCGTCGGGCGCCAAATCAAAAAGAGCATGTTGAGTATAAAGGGTGAACTGCTTTTCTCCAGCCACTGCCACATACAGCTCTTGCTCAGGGCGCTCTGGTATGGGCGGGGGCAAAGCGCCTGTGGGATTTTTTCGTTCAGAGGCTTTTTGTGAAAAAGTATCTAACGTATCGGAAGTATTTGGGGCATTGTCACGCATAGGGCTTTCAGCATAAGCACCAGTGCTCAAACAAAGCATGGCCATCAGCACAAAAGAGAGGGAAAAAGCTTTTTTCATCATATTCTCCTTATTCTATGGTATGCGCTAGAATAACATAGGAAAGCATAGAGCACAAATGCGCCTACACAAACCATAAAAAAAG
>CAYJFR010000189.1:0-4328 GCA_964369335.1 uncultured Desulfovibrionaceae bacterium
AACGTAAGCCGCCCATGAGTTGGTAGATGGAATCCATAACGCCGCCGCGATAAGGTACACGGCCTACAATGCCTTCCGGTACAAGCTTTTTGGAAGCTTCTTGGAAATATCTGTCCGAAGAGCCTTCTTTCATGGCGTCGATGGAGCCCATGCCGCGATAGATTTTATAAGTACGACCTTGATATAAAATGGTTTCGCCGGGGCTTTCTTCTGTGCCGGCAAAAAGACCGCCAATCATAATGGTGTCAGCGCCCATGGCAAGAGCTTTCACAATATCACCAGAGAACTTGATACCACCGTCAGCAATGCAGCAACGGTCAAATTCTTTGGCGGCGCGTGCGGCTTCTTGAATGGCTGTTACTTGTGGTACACCCACACCTGCCACAATACGTGTGGTACAAATGGAACCAGGCCCAATACCTACTTTTACTGTGTCAGCACCGGCTTTAAAGATAGCTTTAGCGCCCTCGTAAGTGCCTACGTTACCGGCTACCAGTTGGCAATTGGGGAAAGCGCCTTTAATTTCTGCAATGGAGCGTAAGACGTTGGTAGAATGGCCGTGGGCAGAATCTAATACAAGCACGTCTGCGCCAGCTTGAAGTAGGGCTTCTGCGCGCTCAAGATTACCTACGCCAATGGCAGCGCCCACGCGAAGACGACCTTTGTCATCCTTACAAGATGTGGGGTATTTTTGTACTTTATCAATGTCTTTCATGGTAATAAGACCGCATAAGCGACCATTGCCGTCTACCACAAGAAGCTTTTCAATTCTGTGTTCGTGTAAGTGTTCGCGAGCTTCATCTAAGGATGTACCCATGGGCACAGTGACAAGGTTTTTAGATGTCATAAATTCGCGCACCAAGGCAGCAGAATCGTCTTGTACAAAGCGTACGTCACGGTTAGTTAAAATACCAACAAGTTTGTCACTATCCACCACAGGCAAACCAGAAACGCGATACTCTGCCATAAGGCTAAGAGCGTGCTTAACGGTGTCAGAAGGCTTTACGGTGATGGGGTCTAAAATCATGCCGCTTTCAGATTTTTTCACTTTTTCAATCTGCAAGCGTTGGCGTTCAATGGGCATATTTTTATGCACAATACCGATACCGCCCATACGAGCCATAGAAATGGCCATGGCGGACTCTGTAACAGTGTCCATGGCAGCAGAAAGCATAGGAATGCGCAGAGGGATAGATTTGGTGAGCTGAGAGGTGATGTCCACGAGGTCTGGAGTGACTTCAGAATATCCTGGAAGCAATAAAATATCGTCGAAGGTAAGGGCTTTGCCAAAATTAGTAGGCATATGTTCCTCGTAAATGTTTGTAATTGTTGGTTAACTAAAGATGGGAATTTACATAAAAAGTGCTGAAATGTCAACTCTTTTTGTCTAAAGTCATTTTTTGTAATAAAAATATATATATGAATCCTATCCTAAAAATAAATACGAAGAAGGTGTTTGTCAAAAGCAAATGAGGATATTTTAAAAAATTGTAAAAGGGCTTTTAGAAAGTGTATACTTTACAGCACTAGAGAAAATGCGTATCTAGGGATAAGTAAATAGAGGAGTATAGTATGGCACAAACAGAGGTAGCAGCAAAAATTACCAAGGCAAGCGGCCCTATTTCGGTGGAGCGTAATGGCGAAAGAGTTGAGCTTAATCAAGGTGACACTGTGTATGCCACAGATGTTATTTATACGCAAAAATCTGCCGTAGAGCTTGTGTTTACTGACGGCGCTGTAGCAAATTTAAGTCCTAATAGTACCTTAAAAATACAAGAATTTAGCTATGACACTGGGGAAGACCCTGCCTTTGTGATGAGTTTAGCCAGAGGAGCCATGCGCACCTTGAGCGGAAAGCTTGTGGAGCTGAACCCCGACGCTTTTAAGGTTTTGACACCAAAAGCCACAGCGGGAATTCGCGGTACAGAGTTTGTGACCATAGTGCGTTTAGACGGCAGTGAACAATATACGCTTTTAAATATTGACCCTGGGCATAATTTTGTGGTGACCTCCCATAACGGAACTCAGATTTCTTTATCTATCTCTGGTGGTAATATTGTTATTTCGGCAGGGTCAGATACAGAGATGTCTGAAGGGGCTATAACACAAGAAGAAGCGCTTGAGATTATAAAAAATATTTTGGGCGATCTTACTACTGATGAGGGTATTGCTGTCGCATTAACAAATGCCTTTACGCAATTACAGCTTGATGCAGAGGCTCAAGCAGCACTGCAAGAGATTTTAGTAGGCGCTCTTGAGTCTTTAACGGCGGAAGATGTTAATATCTTGGGTTCAGATGACGATTTTGATGGAAATGACGACTTTTCGGGTGAAGCACAAGCCCCTCCTATTATTGTGGCAGTGGTTGACTCTAGTGAAGGGAGTGGTGGGGATGAGCAAGAAATAAAATACCCCGTAACGACCTCTGGCGAAGTGGATTTTTACGCTGATGATGATGTGGCTGCTGTTAGCGGAGTAGTAGAAGCTCTTTCTCATATTGTTACCATTACTGGAACTAATGAAGCTAGTGAATTTGTTAATATATCAGGTGATGTGGATATCATTGAGGATGTCTCTGTTGTGGGTGGTAATGACGAAATTATAGGTGGTCATATACAATTCACTAACATTGTTGGAGATGCAATTAGCGTTCTTGGGACTTTAGAAGGAGGCGATGATTTTATAACTCTTTCTAGCCTTACTACTTCTTATCTATCTGGAGACATACTTAATCTGGAAGATGGCACTGTAACTTATGGATCTGACACTATTGTTATTACAGGTGACATAACTAATTCATATATTTTTGGAGATATTAATAATCTGTCAGCAGATGCTGATGGAAATAATGACAGTATAACTATTGTTGGAACCATGTCGGGGGCGGGGGCGATTTTGGGCAATGGTGGTAACGATACTATTTCAGTGGGGTCTGTTGATAGCGCTGATAGAGGAACTGATATTCGTGGTGGTGCGGGAGATGATACTATAACCATTGGTACGGTGTATATTACTGGAGAGTTTAGTGGTGTGTACGGTGGTCTTGGGGCGGACCTCATTAAGATAACTACATTACAAAGTGGCGGGGTGTCGGGTGACTCAGGAAACGACACCATAACCATAGACACTTTCATAGAGGGAGGAGTTTTTGGTGAGGATGGTAATGACCATATAGAAGTAACTACATTTAATTCTGGAGCTATTTTTGGCCATGATGGTAATGACACTATAACGATAGGTAATTTTATAGGTGGCAAAGTCGTAGGTGGTGATGGAGAGGATTCCATTACTGCACACATTACGGGGGGCAATACTGAAATTTTTACTGGCTCAGAAAGTGACATTGATGGTTCTGAAGATATAGTAAAGCTTACGCATAATGGTTCAGGAACAGTCACTTTGTATGGCATGAGTGATGGTGTGGATGAATTATATGTTTTTGGTGAGCGTGTTACTATAGAGAGCTCTGGGTCTATTATTAAAGATGGCTTGACCATAGTTTTTAGTACATAACTCACGCATCACCACACGCTTTTTACTTGACATTGTAGGCATATTTTATTATCTGAACGCTTTTGCAGATGACGCCCTCTGTGCTTTGCGTAAAGATGCGCAACAGCTTTTGAGGAAAAAACACGCATTGAGGTAGGCATGTTCGAGAGCCTTTCAGATAGACTTTCTACAGTATTTCGTAATATTGGCGGCCGAGGTCAACTCACAGAAGATAATATCCAAGAGGGACTTCGTGAAGTACGATTGGCGCTTTTAGAGGCGGACGTTAACTTTAAAGTTGTCAAAAACTTTGTAGACAGCGTACGCGAAAAATGTCTCGGACAAGAAGTTGCCAAAGGGGTAAGCCCCGCTCAGCAAGTTATAAAAATTGTTCATGATGAACTTGTGGACTTGCTTGGTGGTGAAACTACGGGATTAGATTTACGCGGCGCCCAGCCGGCTGTCATTATGATGGTGGGCTTGCAAGGCTCAGGTAAAACCACATCTTCGGGTAAAATCGCCTTGCAGTTGCGCAAGCAAAAAATGCGCCCCTACCTTGTGCCTGCTGACGTATATCGTCCTGCGGCCATCGACCAGTTGCAGACATTAGCGCGTCAGTTGGATATACCGTGCTATAACTCCACTGTGGACATGGACCCTGTGGATATTGCGCAAAAGGCTGTGGCACAAGCTAAAGAAGACGGCGCCACTGTGGTCTTGCTTGACACAGCAGGTCGTTTGCATGTGGATGAGAAGCTTATGCAAGAGCTTGTCTCCATTAAAGAAAAAGTAAATCCGCAAGAAATTTTATTTGTCGCCGACGCCATGACAGGGCA
>CAYJFR010000190.1:0-4306 GCA_964369335.1 uncultured Desulfovibrionaceae bacterium
AAGCGCGAATCATGCAAGGACCGCCGATGTCAATTTCTTCCACAGCTTCAAGGCGTGAAAGCTTACGCTCCACAGCGCCAGCAAAGTCGTAAAGATTGACGCACACAAGGTCAAAAGGCTTGATTTGATGCTCTTCAAGAGTTTGCAAGTGCTCAGGATTGTCCTTGTCGGCTAAAATGCCGCCGTGGATTTTGGGGTTTAAGGTCTTCACACGACCGCCCAAAATTTCTGGAAAACCTGTCACATCGCTGACCTTGGTTACAGGTAGACCTTCTTTTTCTAAAAAAGCATAGGTTCCGCCAGTGGATACCAGCTCTACACCATTGTCCACTAAAAATTTGCCTAGTTCGCCTAGACCGCTTTTATCGGTAACAGATAAAATAGCTCGTTTAATCGGTAAAAGTTCCATATTCTTCCTCCCGTAGAAAGTATGTCAGAAAAGGGTGTTGAAGGCAAGATGTCTTACACGCTGCCTGAAATAGATTTTTTTACAAAGAACGATTTATTATACTTGAGTATATTTTTTCTGCCACAATCCTCGCAAGCTCCACAGGAACGGCATTGCCAATCATTTTATATCCCGTGTCGACGCTTTGGTAAATAAACTCAAAATCATCGGGAAAGCCTTGCAGTCTTGCACATTCTCTTACGGAGAGTCGCCGATAAAGATGCTTTTTTTCTTCCACAAAGACCCGTTTGTTTTTCTCTACAGAGAGCATTTCAGGGGCTTGTGGATGTAATTGGCATTGTCTGCCGCTGGCTTGTACAGTAAAACCTTGCTTATCCCACGGGCGCACACGATTACGGCTCATAAATATGGTGGAGTACGCACCTATAAAGTATTCATGGTTGAGTATTTCCAATGTGCCATTGGTTTTATTTTTATCTTGTGCAGGTATGGCGCTGTCAGCTAAATCGCCAATGGCGTCTTGTAAGGTGCGCTTTTGTTCTGCTGTGGGGGTTGTTGCCTTAGGAAAGGTAAATTCAATACCTAAATCTTTTCTAAAGCCTATATAAAAGACTCTTTTTCTGTCTTGCGGCACGCCGTAATCAGCAGCATTGACAAGGTCAATGGTGACGTCATAGCCACATTTTTCTAGCATTGCAACAATATTTTCCACGGCTTGTGAATGTCTGTTGGCAAGCATGCCTGAAACATTTTCTGCCAAAAAAAACTTGGGCTGTTTGTCTTGTAAAATTCTGATATATTCGTAAAAAAGCTGTCCTCTATGGTCGTCTATGCCGCGCAATGCGCCCGCTTCACTCCAGCTTTGACAGGGTGGACCGCCTATAATACCGTCGATTTCATCAGGAAAGTCAGATTCTTTTATATGACGAATATCACCCTTGATAAGAGGGGCAGTATGATTTTTTTCATAGGTAGCCCATATGGTTTTGTCATATTCATTGGCCATGGCCACTTCAAAACCTGCTTGCTCAAAGCCTAAATCTAATCCACCCGCACCACTAAATAAACTAATAATCTTCATTAATACCTCAAATTAAAAACAAAATGTAATGAGCTTTGCATTGTTAAGTTGCGCTGGATTGTTAGGATTTTTCACGCGTACATCTTCTATACAGAGAGTGTTGCCTTGGCTTACCTTGGCTAAGAATTCCTCTGTATTGTCAAAGGAATTCCACTTTTCTTCATTTATGATGCACATAAAATTAAACTCTTTTTTCATATCTCTTTTATACACATATTTAAAGACGTTCCATGGATTTTCAATGCCCCACATGCCACGAATTCTTAAATAAGTAACCCCCAAGGGGTCAACTTTATTAACCCTGCCTAATTCTTTCGTGGGGGAAAATTCAATATTGGGCATGGACTCCACACCGTCTTTGATGGTGTTTTTGATGCGCTCGTACGTTTCTGCGGATGCGCAATAGTCTGAACCGTATACCATGCACAAATGTTTCAATGTGTTTTTTTGTACAACGCCCACAATATAAAGCATGTCTTTCTCTTTCCATTGTTCCGCATTTTTACACGCTGTAGAAATCATGGAAGAGTCAGCATAGAGTTTGTGCTTTGGATAGCTTGAGTTGAGAGCTAGTGTAGCGTCAGGATTTTCAATTTTCTTTACTTCAAGGGCATCGCCACCTTTAAGCATGGCGTCAGGTGGATTACTGGCATTACCTAAGTATGAAAATACTTCTGCTATGCCTTGTAGTTTACTCTGCTCACTCATGCCATGAGTGCCTGCAAAAAGGTCTTTGATATATTCTTCCAGTGCATCGCCTGCGCTGTTTGCTCTGTTTTTGCCTATAGAGACCGTGGGTAATGTAGAAAGAGGGTTGTTCACTAAGCGTATGATTGCGTTGAGTATATTTGCCATAATCTACCGTATGTTATATGAATTTTTATGATTATCTGTTTTCAATTTCTGCGAAAAGTATGTCAGAAAAGGGTGTTGAAGGCAAGATGCTTTACGGGCAGTTGAAGGGCATGAGTATACAGTTTTTTTCTGAGAAAAATACGTGGTAAAAGACTTTTCCTTTTATGAGGCATCATGTAGCTTTGTAAAAAATCGTATAAGAGCATAAAGGAATATATATGGAAATAAAAATGCTTTCTTGGAATGTGAACGGCATACGTGCTGTGTCTGCCAAAGAGGATTGGGCGTGGTTTGAGCAATCAGACGCGCATATTATCGGTTTACAAGAAACCAAGGCCGCTCCTGAACAGTTGAAGGATGATTTAGTACAGCCTGAGGGCTGGAATACTTTGTGGGCTTCTTCTACGGTGAAAAAGGGCTATTCTGGCGTGGCGGCTTTCAGTCGTATAGAGCCTCTTGCTACCACGGTGGAATTGCCACACGAAGCCTATCAGGGAGAGGGGCGCATTGTGCATATGGAGTTTCCGTGGTTTCACTATATAAATGGCTATTTTCCTAACGGCGGCGCGGCAGAACTTAACGAAGCGGGTAAGCCCACAGGGAAATTTAAGCGCGTGCCGTATAAGATGGGCTTTTTTGACGCTTTTTTGAATTTTGCAGAAAATTTGCGTAAGACAAAACCCATAGTGGTTTGTGGAGATTTTAATATTGCCCACACAGCCATAGACTTGGCGCGCCCTAAAGCCAATGAAAAAAATACAGGCTATTTGCCAGAAGAGCGGGCTTGGCTCGATGCCTTTATTGCCGCGGGTTATGTGGACACTTTTCGTGCTCATCAAGGCAATGTGGAAGGGGCGTATTCGTGGTGGTCGTATAAGGCAGGGGCACGCCCTAAAAATATAGGTTGGCGCATTGATTACTTTTTTGTTTCGCAAGAGTTGCGCCCAGCTATTAAGGATGCGTGGATAGAAAACCATGTGTATGGGTCGGATCATTGTCCTGTGGGGCTTATTTTAGAGGTGTAGTGTACGGGGGGTCAGTATTTTGTAATATGTTATGTGTTGTAGGCATGTTTTTTGCTATGCTTTGAAGTATTACACGTAGTGAGAAAAAAATGCCCTTTATCCCTTTTGATTGTGAAGGAGAACACATATGTCTATGGAAAACAACACTCCCTTTCGCCCTGTAAACAATGATCGCATGGCAGCTTTTACCGCTTTTCGTCCTGCGCCTCAGGCAACACCTACAGCGCCTGTTGAAAAGGTAAATGCTGTGGCAGAAGGGACAGCGGCTGTGGCATTGCCTACGACACCTGCCCCAAAACCATCGCGCATTGACGATGCCAAAGCAGACACTATTTTAGGTGCTATGCAACAAGAAGATCAAAATGATATGTTGAATGTGCACAGCGGTCTTGATGCAGATCGCGTGGCGCGTCTTTTGAATTTGTTAGGGTAATTTTTTGGCGTGGCATACTTGCGTAAAAAGCTGTGACGTTCAAGTATGCATCTTAGGTGACATGCTGAAAAAGTATATAAAAAAATCCGAGTACATATGTATTCGGATTTTTTTATATAAACCATGAGAAGAGGTTATTTTTCAAGCTTCCAAACGGTATTGATTTGACCTACAAGGTCAGCGCCGGGCTCAAGATGTGTTTTGCCGGGTGTCCATGCTGTGGGGGCGGCGCATGTGGCATTAGTGCTTACAAATTGATGGGCTTCTATTTGGCGTAAAGTTTCGTCAAAATTACGACCTACTGGAGCGTCAACAACTTCCATACTGACTACTTTGCCTTCAGGATTGATGATAAAACTGCCGCGTAAATTCATGTTGATGTCATCGCTGAATACGCCGTATTCTTTACCAACATTGCCGCAACTGTCGCAGAGTAAGGGGAAGGGAGTCTTTTTGCCGACGATTTTAGAAATTTCTTGCTCATCCCACATTTTATGCACAAA
>CAYJFR010000191.1:0-4299 GCA_964369335.1 uncultured Desulfovibrionaceae bacterium
GTGGATTTTCTACGAGAATCCAGAATTCACTTTTGAAGAAGCTGCAAAGCCTTTCAATCTTCCTACATTACGTAAAAAAGCTTCTTTCGTTGCCATTACCACCACCAGTGGTACCGGTACAGAAGTGACCGCTTTCTCCATCATCACCGATGAAAAAACAGGCACAAAGTACCCCATCGCTGACTACAACATCACCCCTGACGTAGCCATCGTAGACACCAACCTTGTAAAGAGCCTTTCTCCTTTACTTGTTGCTAATACAGGTATGGACGCCATCACCCACTCTTTTGAAGCCTATGTTTCTGTGGTGGCAAACCCTATCACTGATTCTTTAGCTATCAAATCCATTGAAATGATTGTGGATAATGTAGTAAACTCTTACAATGGTCAAGAAGAAGCCAGAAAAGAAATGCATATTGCTCAGTGTATGGCTGGCATGTCTTTCTCCAATGCTATCTTGGGTATTGTGCACTCTATGGCTCACAAAACAGGAAAGATTTTTGACATTCCTCACGGTTGCGCCAACGCTATCTACTTGCCTTTTGCTGTAAAATACAATGCACAAGTTGCCGGTGAGCGTTACGCACAAATCGCTAAATATCTTGGCCTTGCTGGTTCTACCACAGAAGAATTGGTAGACGCTCTTATTGCTAAGCTTGTAGAGCTGAAAGAGCAAATGAATATGCCTAAGACTATGAAAGAATTTGGTGTAGACGAGCAAGCTTTCTTGGCTCAATTAGACGCCATTTCTGCCGCCGCTGTGGCTGATCCTTGCACAAGCACCAACCCTAGAAGCATCGACGCCGCTACCATGGCAAAGCTCTTCAAATGCGCTTATTATGGTGAAAAAGTAGACTTCTAGACTCTTTTTTTAAAAGGTTTATGTCTTAAATACTTGGGGAGGAATACTTTGCAAAAAGTATCCCTCCCCTTAAAAATATGTAGCGTTATTAAAAGCTGTTTTAGCCCAAATTTTTCTTTTCAGCGTGCTTTAAAAGCTCATACAATTTATCGCTGAGGCTTTGTAAATCGGGCTTGGAGTATTGCGCATCGGCGCCTACAGCTTGGCATTTGTTGATAATGCTGTCACTGACCATAGAAGAGAAAATAGCCACAGGAACGGTCTTTAAAATATCATGCTCTTTCACTTGGCGGCACAGAGCTAAACCATCCACCGAGGGCATTTCAATATCGGTGATGATGGCTTCCACAAAGTCTGTGATGGGGCGGCCTGTGTCTTGCGCTTCTTGGGCATAGCCTTTCAAGATATTCATGGCAACTTCGCCATTTTCTGCTTGTACCACTTCAAAACGCCCTTCTTGCGAGAGAAGCTGTAACACAAGACGACGGATAGAATTAGAGTCGTCAGCGTGTACAATGCGGTACTTTCTGTTGACAGGCGCGTCTGGAGCTTTGGCTTCGTCCATACGCATGGCTATGGCAGGGTGAATTTCTGCCACAATAGCTTCTAAGTCTAAAAGCAAGATGATGCGGTCGTCCATACGTACCACACCTGTCACAGCATTGCGGCTCACTTGCTGTAATAACTGCCCTGGCGCTTCCACATTGGCCCAGCTCAAACGATAAATACGATTCACACCAGACACCATAAAAGCTGTGGTGAGGGTGTTGAATTTGGTAATGATTATTTTGGAATTTTCGGGGTCAGCAAGGGTAAAGTTAAGGTATTTTGCCACATCAATAAGAGGAATAACCTCGCCATTTCTATGCGAAAAGGCGCCTAACACACAAGGGTGCGGCATTTCTGGCATGGCTGTAACTTTTTGTGGACGGATGATTTCAACTACTTTGGCTACGTTAATACCGTAGTTTCCGCAGTAGCCTTCCTCTTCCACGTAAAATTCCATAACTTCAAGTTCATTGGTTCCCGCTTCGAGAAGAATATTCGTTTGCGACATGTGCCAGCCTCCTGCCTCGAATCATGTTATACTAGTTTCTACGGTCAAACAGCGTAAAACTTTATAGCTGATGACCGTAGAAACTTGTATTATGGTAGATAGAAGACCCTATGGTCTTTAGGAAATACTGATTACATGCCTTTTTGCCCTCTGACTGCGTCAAGTTCACTTTGTGAAACGCTTATATATGTCTATATATACCGCGCGCTTCCCCAAACTCACTTTCCTTGTCAGAGAACAAAAATTCTATGTAATCAATGTTTCCTTTACTATTTGGCAAAAAGTGGGAATTGACGAGCAAATTTTTCCACTTCTTCTTGAATGCTTGTGAGTTTAGAACTATTTTCAGTATTTTGTAGGGCGTCCACAATCCATGCGGCAACGCGTTCCATATCTTGCTCTTTCATACCGCGTGTGGTTAATGCGGCAGTACCGATGCGCACACCAGAGGTGACGAAAGGAGAGCGTGTTTCAAAGGGAACGGTGTTTTTGTTGACGGTAATACCAGCAGCGTCAAGGGCGTGTTCTGCGTCCTTGCCTGTGATATTTTTATTGGTCAAATCCAAAAGGATAAGATGGTTGTCTGTACCGCCAGAGACAAGCTCATAGCCCGCATCCATGATGCATTTACCCAAGGTAGCCGCGTTTTTCACCACTTGCTTTTGATAGTCCACAAAAGAAGGTTCAAGAGCTTCACCAAAGGCTACAGCCTTAGCGGCAATAACGTGCATTAATGGGCCGCCTTGAATGCCGGGGAAAATCTGGCTGTTCAAGGTTTTGCTCATATCTTCTGTGGATAAAATCATGCCGCCGCGCGGGCCACGCAAGGTTTTATGCGTGGTGGTGGTGGTGATATGGGCGTATTCAATGGGGGAAGGATGCACACCAGCGGCCACAAGACCAGCGATATGCGCCATATCCACCAAGAGCTTGGCGCCCACTTCATCGGCAATGGCACGAAAACGCGCAAAGTCGATGGTACGAGCATAGGCAGAGCCACCGGCAACAATAAGGGCTGGCTTGCATTCCTTGGCGGTTTTTTCCAATTGGTCATAATCAATACAACCTGTTTCCTTGGTCACACCATAAGAAACAATATTGAACAAACGACCAGAGAAGTTCACAGGACTGCCATGAGTCAAGTGTCCACCGTGAGAAAGGTCCATACCAAGGATGGTATCGCCCGGTTTAAGATAGGCAAAATACGCTGCCATATTGGCTTGTGAACCTGCATGAGGTTGCACATTGGCATAAGCGCAACCAAAAAGCTTTTTAGCGCGCTCAATGGCTAAATCTTCTACCAAGTCTACATATTCGCAACCGCCATAATAGCGCTTGCCGGGGTAGCCTTCGGCGTATTTATTGGTGAGCACTGAACCTTGCGCATTGCGCACAGCGGCAGAAACAAAGTTTTCTGAAGCAATAAGTTCAAGCTTACCTGTTTGGCGATCGGTTTCCAAAGCGATGGCGCGAGCCACTTCTCTATCTTGAAGCATAAGTTCTTGCATGGTATTATCCTACTTTGTCCAGTGCTTAAAAATAAGGCTTGCGTTGGTGCCGCCAAAGCCGAAGGAGTTACACATGGCATAGGTGCATTGCACTTTTTCACTACCTTGCGCCATGTAATTAAGATCACATTCTGGGTCTGGTGTGTCGCGGTTGATGGTTCCGGGGATGACACCTTCATGCAAGGCAAGGATGGAAAACACGCTTTCAATACCGCCAGCAGCGCCAAGTAAGTGGCCTGTCATGGATTTTGTGGCAGAAATACGGATGTTTTGGGCATGCTCACCAAAAACAAGCTTGATGGCCTTGCTTTCGCAAGAGTCGTTCAAGTAGGTAGATGTGCCGTGAGCGTTGATATGGTCAATGTCTGACGCGGTAAGACCAGCGTCGGCAATGGCGTTTTTCATGGCTCTTGCCATACCTTCACCAGATTCGTGAGGCGCTGTCATATGATAAGCGTCACAAGATGTACCGTAACCGATCAATTCTGCGTAAATGGTAGCACCACGGGCAACGGCGGCGTCCATATCTTCTAACAAGATAAAGCCAGCACCTTCACCTATAACAAAGCCGTCTCTGTCTTTGTCGAAAGGACGGGAAGCCTTGGTGGGGTTGTCGTTATTTTGTGTAGAGAGAGCTTTAAGAGCTGTAAAACCTGCCACACCCAAGGGGGTGACGGTAGCTTCTACGCCGCCGGTAATAACAGCGTCACAACGACCAAGAAGCATTTCGCTAAAAGCAGTACCGATAGCATGCAAAGCAGAAGCGCAAGCGGTGGTTACAGTGACGTTATTGCCTTTTGCACCTTCAAATATGGCAACTTGTCCCGGTGCCATATTGGAAATAAGCATGGGAATCATGAAAGGAGAAATTT
>CAYJFR010000192.1:0-4210 GCA_964369335.1 uncultured Desulfovibrionaceae bacterium
GCATTTGACGCACCCAACGGCGTGAAAGATTACGGCTTAAAAAACGCGATAAAGCGCCCACATTGGGAGAAATGGACATTTCATTGTCATTTAAAATCACAATAAAACGTTTACCCATATGCCCTGCAAGGTTTAACCCTTCCAAAGCTTGCCCACCTGTTAAAGAGCCGTCTCCGATAACAGTCACAATGCGGTGATTTTCTCCTGCAAGGTCACGAGCCATAGCCATACCAAGCCCCGCAGAAATGGACGTGGACGCATGCCCAACACCGAAATGATCATAAGGGCTTTCGCTTATCTTGGGAAAACCGGAAAGACCTCCCAAGGTGCGTAAGGTATGGAAGGTGTCAGCGCGCCCTGTGAGCAATTTCCATGCATAGCTTTGATGACCCACATCCCAAACAAATTTATCTTTTTCGGCGTCAAAGGTGTTTAATAAAGCCAAGGTCAGCTCCACAACACCCAAGGATGGCGCTAAATGCCCACCATTTTTTGACACCACTTCAATAATACGTTGACGCACTTCCGTAGCAAGAGCTGTCAGCTCTTCTACAGTCAAGTTCTGTACATCAGAGGGAGAAGCTATCTTTTGCAACAAAGATGCTACGGCAAGGTCTGCGCCTGTAGTTTCCTGCATAATAATTCCAATATTCGTGGGTAATAAGTAGTAAAAAATATATATAATATACAGTTAGGACGTGCGCGCCACCACATAGGAAGCCAATGCGCGTAAAAAGGCGCTTTCTTCGTCTTTTATCTGCGTAAGACCGTGCAAGCTTTGTAAGGCTCGGTCTTTTTGCTCTTCTGCTAACACACGACTTTGCTCCAAGCCTACCAAGGAAGGATACGTCGTTTTGCCTTGCTCTGTATCAGAACCAGCAGGCTTGCCCAATGTAGCTGTGTCAGCAGTGATGTCTAAAATATCATCGGCAATTTGAAAAGCTGTACCAAGAGCCGCGCCGTATTTTTCTAAAGCCTGTACCACTTCCAAAGAAGCGCCAGCCAACAACGCGCCGCACACACAAGAAGCTTGAATAAGCGCTCCTGTTTTCATGGCGTGCATGGTGCGCAGTTTTTCTAAGCTGATGTCTTTTTCTCCCGTATAGTTCATATCTAGCACTTGACCACCCACCATACCGCGAGAACCTGCCGCACGCCCTAAATATGCCAAGGCGCGTAAGGTGTTTTCTGCGCTGATAGTTCCTGTAGACGTACAAGAAGAGACAGAAGTCATAAAAACAAAAGCGTCCGTCAATAAAGCATCACCGGCTAAAATTGCCATAGCTTCGCCAAATTGCTTATGGTTAGAAGGCTTTCCGCGGCGCAAATCGTCGTCATCCATGGCAGGAAGATCGTCATGAATAAGAGAATAGGTATGAATAAGCTCAATGGCAGCGGCAAAAGGAAGAGCGTTTTTCTCTTCTAATCCACACATAGAGGCAGTAGTCAAACACAGCACAGGGCGCAAACGCTTTCCCCCTGCAAGCAAGCTGTATTCCATGGCTTCGCGTAAAGAAGGAGGTAAAAAAGGCGGCGTCGCATGCCCTTGGCAATTATTCATGGCGGCAGACGTTAAACACGAACTCAACCACTGCTCTACCATAGCACCTTTTTCTTTTAATCTGGCTTTAAGGGCATCAACATCAAGTATGGGGGTATGGCTCATTATGCATCTCCTGCGGCAAGGGTATTTTCCATAGCAAATTCTTCTTCACCTTTTTCGCTGTATAAGCGTATTTCATGACGCGCTTTTTCAAGCTGTTTTCGGCAGGCAGCGCTGAGCTCCATACCCTCTTTATATAATGCCAAACTTTCTTCCAAAGGCGCTTCCCCTTTTTCCATGGCATGCACAATATGCTGTAAACGCTCCATACGAGCTTCAAAAGTCTTTGGAATGCCCTTTGTCTTCATACTCTTCTCACTTACTCCTTCTCTGACACAAGAGAAAAAGCCTTTTTATGGTTCACGGTGGCTGTTATGCACCCGTCAGCCACTTGCATATGAATATCCTGCCCCAGTGCCACATCATCTATAGAACGCACGACCTCGCCGCCAGTTTTTTGCAATAAAGCATAGCCTCGTTCCAATGGAGCAAGGGGATTTACAGCCTGCAACTGCAATGTCAACGCGTGCAAAGCATGATGGTATTGTTCTTCCAAGGAGCGCATAGAGCGAGGTAAATCCTGTGTAAGGGTCTCAAAGTCGCGCTCTTTTTGCGAAAGACTACGCTGTCCAGCATGCTCAAGGCGCATCTGTGCTGTTTCAAGCACGCGTTGCCCCTCTTCAAGACGTCTTTCAACACAAGGCAAAACCTGCGCATATGACTGCACTTGTCTTTCTTGAAATTCCACATACTGCCACGCATATTGAGAAAGACGCTGTGTATACAAGTGCAAAAGCTCTTCTTTTCTTTGCCATGCCTGTAAAGGAGACAGCCAGCGTAAAGCCTGCTCATGATGCGTAAGGCGCTGTTCTTGCTCCTGCAAAAGACTCTGCCCTGCTTCATGTATCGCCATGTGCAAACCGTCCACCTTTTGCATAAGCTCTTGACGATCTGGCCATAAAAGTTGCGCCGCATGG
Organism: uncultured Desulfovibrionaceae bacterium; assembly: GCA_964369335.1. Lineage (GTDB taxonomy): Bacteria > Desulfobacterota > Desulfovibrionia > Desulfovibrionales > Desulfovibrionaceae > CAYJAD01. Next base: position 2,581 of record CAYJFR010000192.1, read on the forward strand.
GTGGGCGTAGCCGCGCGCACGTCCGCCGTCATATCTGTCATGGAACTGTCCACTTCATGCCCAATACCTGCCAACACAGGCACAGGCGACATATACACGGCTTCTGCCACTATTTCTTCATTAAAAGCCCACAAATCTTCTAAAGATCCGCCGCCGCGAATCAATACTATGACCTCAGCCCAGCCTTGCTCTACAACCTCTTGTAAAGCTTTCACTATGGCAGGCGCCGCCGCATCTCCTTGCACAGGCACAGGATGAATACGAATACAAGAGCCTGTGCCTCTGGTCTGCGCTATGCGTAAAAAATCGTGAATAGCCGCTCCCTGAGAAGAAGTAATCACCGCCACACGTTGCGGATTATACGGCAAAGCACGCTTGCGCTCAGATGCAAAATACCCTGCCGCTAAAAGTTTTATTTTCAAAGCTTCAAAGGCGGCATACAACACGCCGCGCCCGCTCTCTTGAGCATAAGTGACGCTCAACTGATAAGAACCACGCGACGCGTATACAGACACATTACCCATGCAGAGGATTTCTTGACCATTTTTCATGGTCTGAGCCAAGGACGGACGAGGCCCATCTTCATAGACCTCCCCCGTCATGGGATCAAAATTTTCTAAAGGGCGTTGTGTGTTTTTAAACCACACGCAATGTAAAAGCGCGTCACTGTCCTTGAGCGAAAAATACACATGCCCTGAGCTTGGGCGGGAAAGATTACTCACCTCTCCCTTGACCCAAACTACAGGAAAGTTTTTTTCTAAACTGCTTTTAATATTGGCAGTAAGCTCACCAACAGTGAAAATAGAACTCAAGCTTACAGACCCCAACCTGCCAAAACACGCGCCTGCCATGCGGCAAACTCTGTGGCAAAGTTTTCCAAAGAAAGCTCTACTTTTTCGCCGCTACGACGGTCTTTTGCTTCAAGCACGCCACGAGCAAGGCTTTTGCCACCAAGGCAAATTTGCATGGGCATACCTAATAGGTCTGCATCCTTAAACTTCACACCGGGACGCTCGTCTCTGTCGTCAAGCAATACTTCGAGCTGTAAGCCTTCAAGGTGCGCCTTGATTTTATCTATATGCTGGCAAACTTCTTCGCTTTTGCTGTCAAGATTCAACAAATGCACATCAAAAGGTGCCAAAGGCGGAGGAAAGATAATGCCGTTGGCATCGTGATTTTGCTCAATACAAGCGGCAACCACACGAGAAACACCGATACCATAACAACCCATAATCATGACTTGCTCTTTACCATTGCTGTCAAGGAAGGTGGCTTTCATGGCTTCGCTGTACTTGGTGCCAAGCTTGAAAATATGCCCTACTTCAATGCCCTTGGGCAATTCTAACGCGCCGCCACAACGTGGGCATGGGTCAGAGCTGAGGATTTCGCGCAAATCTGTATAAGCTTCGACAGTACAATCACGAGTAAGGCTCACATGTTGCAAATGCATATCACTTTTATTGGCGCCGCACACCCAATCCGTAGCCCCTTGTAAGGCCACATCAGCATAAATTTTTACGCTGGCATCCAAGCCCACAGGCCCAGCATAGCCCACTTTTGCTTTGGTCCATGCTTCTACTTGTTCTGGGCTTGCCATTTCTACCACAGTGGCATCAAGGAAGTTTTTCAA
>CAYJFR010000193.1:0-4166 GCA_964369335.1 uncultured Desulfovibrionaceae bacterium
TGTAAAGCTCGGCGGTAAGCTTGAAACCTACCGTGAGCGTGTTTACCTTATCGGCAAACCTCAAGAACTTCCTAAGAAAGTAGTTATTGACGTAACCGAAATGGGTCTTAACGCTTCCCTTCGTGTAGCAGACCTTGAGCTTCCTGCTGGCGTTACTGCAAGCTACGATCAAAACTTTGCCATCGTATCCGTTATTTCCAAAGTGAAAGACGAAGCAGAAGGCGACGAATAGTCCCTTTACGGCAATATATTTTGCATGAAAAGCCGATTGCCTTATGGGTAGTCGGCTTTTTTGCTATATAGGAACATGTTACTCTGTAAAGGTGTAGACCGTATGAAACATGCGCATATTTTCCCCTACGCACGCCTTGTACGTATCCCCTCTCAAGGCACGAGTATAGCCCTTACAGTGCTAGAAAATCATCCTCACGCTGTGACAGTGCTGTTCTATGCTGGAACTATGGCATCTCCTACCATGTATACCCTCCTTTTACACGAACTGCATCGCCTTGGTTGCAATGTGGTAGGTATACATACCATGAGTCACGGTGAAAGCCCCAAAGAAAAAAAGCTGTTCACCTTGAGCGACCTTGTACAAAACGGTAAGGACGCCCACTCATGGGCGCGAAAGCATTTTTCTGGCCCCATAGTGGTCAGTGGGCACAGCCAAGGCGGTATTTTAGCCTTAGCCCACGCTCTCAACGCTCCTAGCCAAGGAGAATTGCAAGTAGACGCCATCTTTCCCATTGGCTTACTCTTGCCTCACAAAGATGATGCCATTTTCATAACACGGCTGGCCAGCTTGCACGCATATAAAAAACCTTTTCTCGCATTACTACGCTTTTTCGATGGTTTCATACCTTTTTTACCCATACCTTTCATAGCTTATTTACAAATACAGCGCGTTCTCAAAAATGCCTATAAGGTATATATTCCTCGTCAGGGTAACCGTCTTTCCTACCCTTTACGCTTTATTTCCAGCTTATTTCATGCAGATTTTTCTCAAGCAGAAATAGCAGGACATATACACTGCCCTCTTATACTGCTCACCGCGAAAAATGACGTTCTTTTCCCTCTATCTCTTATGGAAAAAACCCTTGGTAGCATCCAAGCGCCCAGCAAAAAATGCATAGTCATTGACGGCGGCGGGCATTTATGCGCCACAAGCAGAATTTACGCCAAGCACATTGCGGCGCATATAGCTGCCCACTGCGCAGGTCTTGGTTTTTCACTTCACACCACGCAAAAGGATTTTCGTACATGCAATACAAAGGTTTAATCGTTGGCCTTGGCAACCCCGGTAATCAATACACACAAACTCGCCATAATATGGGCTTTATGCTTGTAGATTATTTGCTGGACAGCGCCGCGCATAAAGGGCGTATGGAAGAGCTTTCTGGCGGAAAATTTAAATGCGAGTTATGGCGCGCCACGCTCAACGCTTCCAATGACTGGTGGCTCTTTGCCAAGCCCCAAACCTTTATGAATTTGAGCGGACAAAGCGTACAGCCTCTGTTGGCATGGCATAAATTAGCGGCAAAAGACCTTATTGTTTTGCACGATGAGCTTGATATTGCCGCAGGGCAATTGCGCTTCAAGTTTGGCGGTGGCAATGCTGGTCATAATGGTTTAAAATCCATTACGCAAAGCCTCGGCACGCCAGATTTTTACCGCTTACGCCTTGGTATTGGGCGTCCAACTCTTCCCGAACACGGCGACGTGTCTTCTTTTGTACTCTCGCGCCCCAAGGGTGACGAACAAGAAAAACTCGAAAGCGCTTTTCCCAAAGGGGCAGAAGTGCTGGACGTCTTTTTACATGAAGGGCTTAAAGTTGCCACAAAACACGCGCAAAGTGCAGGGTAAAGCCAACTCCTAGACATAATTATAAGGGAAGATTTACTAAAAATCTTCCCTTATTTTTGCCTTAGGATTCTCTGAAAAATGACTCTTTATACCATATTTTTTACATACTATTTACAAATAAGAACTAGACAAGTAAAATAAAAGAACTATTCTTTTAAGTAGACAAGCCCAGATCTTCATTTTCTCACCCAAAAAAACGCGAGGCCTACCTTGTTCCAGACAGATGAATTAGTCGTATACCCTGCCCAGGGTGTCGGCAAGATAGAGCGCATCGCCCAAGATGAAATTTCCGGAGTACAATGCGAGTTTTATATTGTTCGAATAGTTTCTAATAATATAACTCTTATGGTTCCGGTAAATAATGCGCTAAATGTTGGATTGCGGCCCTTGAGTGACAGTGAAAAAGCTCAAGATATTTTACAGCTTCTTTGCTCTGAAGAAGATAAAACCGTTCACACAGGTCAAAATTGGAATAGAAGATTCAGAGAATATTCTGAAAAACTTAAAAGCGTTGACCTTATAGAAGTGGCTAAGGTTGTTCGTGAGCTTTTGCTTATAGGACAAAATAAAGAACTTTCCTTTGGAGAAAAACGCATGTTAGAGCAAGCAATGCTGCTCATAACAGGAGAGCTTGCCGAGGTTTTAGAGATGGATGAACAAGAAGTTCGTGATAAAATCCTCTCTTATTATCCTTGCAATGTTATCAAAAAATAATATTTAGCTTTTAACACGCTTTTTTACTTGCTTTCCATTGTAAATGAGGGTAAGTTCCGCTTGCTTCGGTATTCCTCTTTAAGACCTTTGCACTGCTCATAAAGTATGCATTTTGTCATGGCTTTGTAGCGTCCTGTTCTATCCTAATAAAGCCTTATTCATTAAGAACATAGCTTCGAACAAAAGACACAAGTGCAACCGAAAAACAACGCCTAACGTAAAAAATGCCTTGATACTCCAGTGTATGGCGTATCTGAAAGTATGATAATAAGCAATGAGCTTGTTGAACGTTATACAAAAGTGCCCCAAAAACCCGCCTCAAAATAGGCGCGGAAACAATCTTAATCAACATCTCTTTTGCTTATGAAACTTTTCAACATGTGCTTAGTACCTTGCAGTTCATACTGAAAGCTACTTTCGTAATACATAAGCATACCTTGTCTTAGGACATACAAGGTAAAACCACCGTAACATTGGAATTTTATGCGTAAGAAAAAAGCAACCCCAGACGTGGCCGTGGAAAGTGCTGAAAGTGTTCTCAACTTATCAGAACTCAAAACAAAAACCATGCAAGAACTCATGGAACTTGCTGAACATTATGGTCTTGAAAATGCCAGTTCCATGCGTAAGCAAGAGCTTATCTTCTCCTTGCTGCAATCGTGTTCTTCTCAAAATGGTGCCATTTATGGTGATGGCGTTCTTGAAATTCTCCCTGATGGTTTTGGCTTTTTGCGTTCCCCTCTCTGTAGCTATATGCCAGGCGCGGACGATATTTATGTGTCACCATCACAAATCCGCCGCTTCTCCTTACGTAAAGGGGATATAGTTTCAGGGCAAATCCGCCCTCCCAAAGACGGTGAACGCTATTTTGCTCTGCTTAAAGTAACAGAAATTGGCATGGAGCCCCCAGAAAATGCCAGAAATCTTGTTCTCTTTGACAACTTAACTCCCATTTATCCTGATAGACCTCTTATTATGGAAAATGGCGACAAGAATTTTTCTAACCGCATTATCGACCTTATGTCTCCCATCGGTTGCGGACAACGCGGGCTTATTGTAGCTCCGCCCCGCACAGGAAAAACCATTCTTTTGCAATCGCTTGCCAACGCTATTAACGCTAACTTTCCGGATGTCTATCTTATAGTCTTGCTTATTGACGAACGCCCGGAAGAAGTTACCGACATGGAACGTACGGTGAAAAAGGCAGAAGTTGTCAGCTCCACCTTTGACGAGCCTCCACAGCGCCATGTGCAAGTGTGTGAAATGGTACTTGAAAAAGCCAAGCGTCTGGTAGAACGCAAGCGCGATGTAGTTATTTTGCTTGATTCTATCACACGTCTTGGTCGTGCTTACAATGCCGTGACCCCACCCTCTGGACGCGTGCTTTCTGGTGGTCTTGATGCCAATGCCTTACAACGTCCCAAGCGCTTTTTTGGCGCGGCACGTAATATTGAAGAAGGCGGCAGCTTAACCATCATCGCCTCAGCGCTCATTGATACAGGTTCGCGCATGGATGAAGTTATCTTTGAAGAATTTAAGGGCACAGGTAATATGGAAATTTACCTTGACCGTCACCTTTCTGATAAGCG
>CAYJFR010000194.1:0-4115 GCA_964369335.1 uncultured Desulfovibrionaceae bacterium
CTGTTACTTCTTCGCAGTCATCAGCAAGGAATTCAGCAATTTCTTTAAAAGCGTGTGGCTGAATACCCAAGTGGTTACCGGTACGGTTACAGTTATTTACTGGGTCCATAATCCAGTGAAGACCAAGACCGATTTCATGCATAAGCTCACGCACAATGGCGGTGATTTCAGCAGTATCAATACCGTAAGGGCAGTACAAGGAGCAACGACGACACTCGGTACATTGATAGGAATAATAGAAAAGTTCCTTCACAATGGCGTAGTCAAGCTTACGAGCGCCCACTCTTGCGCCAAGAAGCTTACCAAGCATGGTGTAATCATAGCGGTACAAGGAACGTAAGAGTTCTGCACGAAGTACAGGCATGTTCTTAGGATCGTTGGTACCAAGGAAGAAGTGACATTTGTCAGCGCAAGCACCACAACGTACGCAAGTGTCCATGAACACTTTGAGGGAACGGTGCTTTTCTAAACGCTCAGCAAAAGCGTCACACAATATTTTTTCCCAATTTTCTGGGAGGTTCCAATCTTCTTCTGCAGGGTTCCACTCGTGTGGGTGGGGCATATGCAGATTTTCCATGGTATCTTTCTTGGCAGGATAACAGAAGTTACCGGGTGTAAACACGGGCTTGGTATCCATCCAATGCTGATCAGGGAAAGCTGGGCGATCCAAGATCAGTTCTTTAGGGGTAGGCAGTTTAGCCATGGTTTCTCCTTACTCAGCAGGTGCTTTAGAGGCTTCTTCAAGGGGCTTTTCAAGGGGCAATTCTGCCTCAGCCATCACTTCACGGAAGTCATCTTCATATTCTGCATAGGTGGTGTACTTCTTGGGCGGATTCCAAGGGTTGATATGACGCACTGCACGGGAGTTATTAGCCAAGTTACGTGTTGGGCTAAAGAACACACCGGGAGCGTGCATAAGCTTGGAGAAGGGGAAGTACATAAGAAGTACGCTAATGAAGGTTAAGTGCACGAAGAACATGGCATTAATACCTTCTGGAATCACAGGGCTAAAGCCCACAAGACCCATGGTGAGCACTTTTACGCTGGCAATGTCTGTCTTATCAATATAGCGCAGAGCAATGCCGGAAACCACTAAGCCTAAGATAAGGAACAGTGGGAAGTAGTCATTCATAAGGGAAATGTAGCGCACGCGCTCATTAACAATGCGGCGACCTAAAAGGAAGAGCACTGCCACAAGCAATAACGCGCCACTCATAAAGAAGCGTGGTGCGCCCACCTGCATGATACCGTCAAGTGCTTCTAACAAACCAATACAGCTTGGCACTGGCTCCATGAAGAAGCGGAAGTGGCGAATAAACACCACAAGGAAACAGTAGTGGAATAAAAGTGCAAATAACCACAACCATTTAGAAGAGTAATAAACAACACGTGGACCTTGACCATTATAGTCAGCGTGCACGTCTGCGGCCGTATTGCGGAACAAAGAACGGAAGAGAAAAACTTCCAAGAACATACGCTTAATAACACCACATGTTGTATCTGGGTTATCAAGAGTAGATTGTTTGATCCACGGTAAAGATTTCTGTTGACCACCTGTGGTGGGGATACAGAACGGCACAGGCGACTTACTCCAATAAAACATACGCCAAATGACGCCGCCGATGAAGGTAATTACAGCAACATAGGGCAATACTACGCCTAATAGGAAAGAAAGGCCGATGCCTGTTCCTATCCACGCAATAAGGCCGATAGCTAGAACTACCAGTAATGAAGTGACCATTCCCTTACCTCACTGGGCTAGAGGTTGACTAAATAAAACCGATCATCCGAATCGGATTCAAAAAACTTTTCCCCAAAGAGGAAAATACCAACACTGAACACACCGTTAAACGGTGAAACGCCAAGACTTTAGCACACGCTATCATCTTTTATTTAGAGCGTAACGTCCTTAGGGACAATTCCCTGACGCTGCGCCATGCGCACAATTTGCGAGTGGGCATTACGAATTTCGGCAATGCGAGATTCTGCCAAGGTTTCGCGAGAGGCAATGTATATGTCAAAAGCCATAAGGCCCAAGGTATCTATGCGGGATTCACAGTCCAAATATTCTTTGAGCTTTCCTGTGTTGTTGCACTCGTCCAAAAAGGCTTCACGGAAAAAGTACTTAAAGGTGTACATAACTCCAAGCCCTTTGGAAGGGGTGAAGTCTTGCACTGAGCGCAATTTCACAAAACGCTCCAAAGCGTCTCTGAGCTTGAGCTCAAGTACGTTTTCCCCTGCGGCGGCATCAAAAAGAAAATGCGCCATAGTGGTCACAATTTCGCCTACAGGGTTACAAAATTCGTCATTTTTTGTACGTAAAAAACCTGTTGTTTCTAAGGGATAGCTTTTAAAAACAGATTCTATCCATTGATTGACAACAGCTTCTTTTTTGGCTCTGAAAATATCTAAAATATCCATACTGGAGATACCTTATATAACGTTTTATAGTGTTGGGAAGGTCAAAAAACACCAACCCCTCATAGCAATGTTTCACTGTGGCACATGACATGAAAAGCACGTCATAAGCACCTTTTTATAGGTCAAAAGATACTTAAAAGAGCGCACTATAGCTGCTCTTTTAACGACGCGAAAAGACGCAAGCGCTACTTGTGAAAAGTGAGGCTTGTTTTAAGTGTCGAAAAACTGCTTCTTCCATAGGCTATAATGCAATAAAAAGTCAAGGTATTTGTCTGCTAATAAGACTTTCTCTGAGTAAACACTTTGTTTGTGAGTAGCTCATAAAAAAGGAGAAAGAGCCTGAAACTCTTTCCCCTTAAAAAGGTTTTTATTTGTGTTTTTTAGAACAATTAGTCTTTGGGTCTGTTGTCAATAATGCGCTGTGCTTTGCCTTCACTGCGAGCAATGGAGTGTGGCTCCACAAGGCGTACGCGTACAGAAACACCCAAATATTCTTTAATGGCGCGTTGAATCTTGTTTTCAGACATTTGCAATTTTCTGATTTCGTCACCGAAATTCATATTGCTCACTTCTACGCGTAATTCTACCGTATCGAGATTGTTTTCGCGGTTCACATGGATTTGATAATGCGGTGTGATACCTTCGCTTTCAAGAAGTAAGGCTTCAATTTGTTGCGGGTACACATTGACGCCGCGTATAATAAGCATATCGTCACTGCGTCCCATAATGCGACCTATGCGCGCGTGGGTACGTCCGCAACGGCACGGAGTATAATTCAAGGTGGTTAAATCGCGAGTGCGATAACGCAAGAGCGGAATGCCTTCCTTGGTGAGGGTTGTAATAACAAGCTCACCCACTTCACCTTCAGGAAGATTTTTGCCTGTAATGGGGTCAATGATTTCTGGCAAGAAATGGTCTTCAAAAATATGCATGCCTTCCTTAGCTTCTACGCATTCCATGGCAACGCCAGGCCCCATAATTTCAGAAAGCCCATAAATATTTAAGGCATGTATGCCCATTTTCTTTTCAATGTCATTGCGCATGGGTTCGCTCCAAGGCTCAGCACCAAAAATACCAATACGCAAAGGCATTTTACGAAAATCAATACCCAACTCTTCGGCGGTATCACAAAGATAGAGCGCATAAGAAGGTGTACTACATAAGACAGTGGCTTCAAAATCGCGCATAAGCTGCACTTGACGCTTGGTAGCGCCGCCAGAGGCAGGAATAACTGTAGCGCCCATACGCTCTACACCATAGTGCAAGCCAAGACCGCCGGTGAAAAGCCCATAACCATAAGCCACATGCACAAAGTCGCGCGCATTGGCACCGGTACAGCCAAGACTACGAGCTACCATTTCCGCCCAATTATCAATGTCGCGCTTGGTATAACCCACTACAGTGGCGCGCCCTGTGGTTCCGCTGGAAGCGTGAATGCGCACAATATTTTCACGGGGCACAGCAAACAAACCGTAGGGGTAATGATTGCGCATGTCTTGCTTTTCGGTGAAAGGTAAATTTGCTAAAGTGCTTAAAGAGGTCACATCGGCGGGAGTAATGCCTATTTCATCAAAACGTTTACGGTAAAAAGGGACATTGGCGTATAAACGACGGCAAAGGTCTTGAAGGCGGCGAAGCTGTATGGCTTCCACTTCTTCACGGGGCATGGTTTCTTTTTCGATGTTAAATATCAT
>CAYJFR010000195.1:0-4112 GCA_964369335.1 uncultured Desulfovibrionaceae bacterium
CTCTTTTAGAAGCTATACAAGCTCAACCTTGGGACGTGGTCACAGTGCAACAAGTATCTGGTGATTCTGGAGTATATGATACTATTACACCGTACCTACAGACGCTTATTGACTATATCAAAACAAACTGTAGCAACAAAGATATAAAAATTGTTTACCATATGGCTTGGGCTTATGCGTCTGATTCTACGCATTCAAAGTTTCCCAACTATGGCAGCAATCAAAAGACAATGTATGAGGCACAGTCAGCTACAGCGCAGAAAATACTAGCTGACTATCCTGATATTTACGCTCTTATACCAAGTAACACCGTTGTGCAAAATGCACGAAGTATCCCAACTCTTGAAGCTATAGGCAATGAACTAACAAGAGACGGGTATCATATAGACTACGAAGAGGGCAGAACTCTTCTTGGTCTGGGTATGATTCAAAACCTCTTGTATCCTGTGTATGGTGTAAGTGTGGACGCTGTTCAGTATGCCTCTTTGCCTTCTACTATCACAAGTCAGCTTTCAAAAGAAGAGTATGACTTAATGATACCAGTGGTAAAACAATCTTTTGTATATCCTTTTGACTCTATGGATTATTACGCTGATGTGTATGATGTGCAAAAGAAGCTTGTAAGCGGCGAGTCTATCAAAACAGTCAATGGTCAAAGTCTTTTAGGTTCTGGGAATATTGCTATAAGCGGTGGAAGCGGTTCTGAACCTAGTATTGTAGAAGACCTTGGTAATGCAAATATTGCCGTGTCTCTTACAGGTAATACAGATTATAAATACGGAGAGCTTGCATCATTAAATATCACAGCTCAAGACTCTTCTTATGTGCCAAGTCTTGTATATTTTTTGTCTGGCGCAACTCCAACAAACGTAACATACCCAGAGGATGCAGGGTATATACCTTTGCTTGTTACGATTGAGGCAAACACACCGTACGTAATCAGAAACCAAGGTGGCTACTTTGAAGTATTAAAGAGAACACCTCCTGCGTCGAGTATTCCAGAATACACAGAGTATACAGACTATACCGTGATTCAAGGTTTTTGTGGCGATTGGACACCTACTGACGGTCTATCACAATATGTGTCTATATCGGGAACAGAAGGTGAAATTATTACATACAAGACGTCTCCTAATAACGTTACATCTGTTACAGGTCCACAACCTATAACGGCAACTATGGTTGATTATGTAACATCAAAAAGACCTTTATCTGTACCAGCAGGTACTAAATTTGTAGTTTTGCAAGATATAAAGACTCGGATATGTGTCGGAACAACAATGACAAATGGCACGAGAGAAGACCCTGCTGGTTCTGGCGCAAGAACGTACACTGTTTTAGAGGATAGTATTGTGATGATTAATACACAGACATTGTGGACTTCTTACCAATCGGATTCTGCGTATATGCGTACATGGCTAGATAGCCGTTTAAAAATCCTTGTGCCTACTGCAAAACTCGCGCAAGTGAATAATAACGAGGTCTAGATTTTTTAACTTGAAATATAGACCTCGTTGTAAGGGGGAAGAGGGGATGTATGATTGAAGCTCTTGTAATTAGTTTAGGTGTGGCGGGTATTGGGCTTGCTGTTCTTGCTGCCGTTGCTATGCGTGCTGTACGTGCAGGACAGCTTGCCGCACAAGACCAACAATACGCAACTTCCAGAGAAAGACTTGCTAAGCTTGAGCAAAAATCTTCTCGTTTGGATGCACGTATAAAAGACCTTGAAAGTTCTAAACAGCTTCAAGGAAAGCGTATTGGAGATATGGAAACTTCCTTGTTAGGTATTACGGAGGAATTAAAAAAGATAAACCTCACCTTACAAGACCATCGTGTTTCCATCACAACCTTAATGCTTAAAGTTGCCGTTGTGGGCGGTATTGCGGGAACTATAGTGCCGGCTATTATGACTTTTGCGGCAAAAACTTTATTACAATCGTACCAAGTGGGAGGATAGTATGCAGTTTTTTACAAATGAGGAATTTGCTTGCAAGTGTGGCAAGTGCGGTCTTGGTATGGAAAGTATGGATGAACGCTTGCTTCATATTTTGGATGCGGTGCGCGGGCAATTAGGTAAGCCCATACGTATTAACAGCGCTGTGCGTTGTTATGCGCATAATACCGCTGTTGGTGGTTCAACTGGTAGTGAGCATGTGCCACACAATACAGATACAGGAAAAACTACGGGGGTGGATATTCATATTCCAGACAGCGCCTTTCTTTTTGCTCTGGTAAAGCTTTTATATGCGCATAACATACCGCGTATGGGGTTGAATCAGCAAAAAAATTTCATTCATATTGGTTTGAGCAAAAAGCATGCGCAAGAGGTCTTTTTTAAGTACTAGGGGGAAGCTATGGCTGTACTGGAGATTTTGGGCGGTGTGGCAACATTGCTTTCCAAAGGTATGGATCTTTTTTCCGATGATGATAAGCAAAAAGCTAAGCTTTTGCTCACACAAATAGATTATTTACAAGCGCAAAATATGGCGCAAGCAAAGGTCAACGCCCATGAAGCGCAGCACAATTCGCTTTTTGTGGCGGGATGGCGTCCTTGCATAGGTTGGACATGTGCCGTTGCCATTGCTTTTAGCTTCATTATAAAACCTTATATTTTCCCATTTTTTTACGGATATTATCCTAGTCTCGCCGCTTTACCTGAGGTGGATGAAAACCTCTTTGAATTGGTTCTAGGTATGCTTGGGCTTGCTGGTCTGCGCACTTTTGAAAAGCGTACAGGCAAAGCGCGTTAATAGGCTTCTAAAGGAGAAAATATGCGTGTAGCTATGACTAACTTTACTGGCGGTGAGGTGGCGCCCTCGCTGTCGGCTCGCTATGATTTAAGTCGTTATAAAAATTCTGTGCAGCGCATGGAAAACTTTTTACCTAATACACATGGTAATGTGGAAAGACGCGGAGGGACACATTTTTTGGCAGATTTGGGCAGTGGTGCGGACAATGACGCTGTGCTTTTTCCCTTTTCCTTTAATGTGGACGTAGAACAAAATTTTGTCTTGGTACTGACGCACAATCGTTTGCGCGTGGCTCACGCTCAAGGGCTTTTGCCGCATGTGGATTTACTCAGTCCGTGGCATGTGCAAGACCTTATCTTATTGTCCTTTGCTCAGGTGGGGGATGTGGTGTATTTTGCCCATAAAAAATATCCTTTACATAAGCTTATGCGTGTGGGGCAAGAGCCGTATACATGGAGCTTGGAGCCTGTGGTGTTGAACGCATCGCTAGCGTCACCCGCAAGACCTACCGTAACTTTTAAGGGCAGTGCTTCGGGCTATATCTTGCGCTATAAGGTGGTGGCTGTAAATGCGCAGGGCAAAGAATCTTTAGCTTCTAAAGTGGGGAGTGTTGACGGAAAGCACCCTTCAGATTGGGTGGTGGGGGATAATGTCACGGTGTCATGGGCGGCCGTTGAGGATGCTGTAGAATATAATATTTATCGCGAAGAAGCGGGCTATTTTGGCTTTATTGGTATTTCCAATACACTTTCTTTTATAGATAATAATTATGAGGCGGATATTTCCGATACACCGCGTGAAGATTGGGATCCTTTCGCTGACGGTAATTATCCCGGCGTGGTGTCTTTTCATCAGCAACGTATGATTTTGGCCGCTACATCGAAAAATCCGCAGGCTTTTTATATGTCACGCGTGGGGGATTTTGAAAATTTTCGTAAATCTCGTCCTCTGCAAGATGACGACCCTGTGGAATATCACATTGCATCGGGTACTATAGATTCTATTGCATGGTTGGCAAGCTTTGGGGATTTACTTATTGGCACCAGTGGCAGTGAGTACAAAGCCAGTGGTAACGGCGCGCCCATTACTGTCAGCAACGTACAGATAACCGCGCAAAGTTATTGGGGGTCTAGTAATCTTTTTCCTATTATTATAGGAAATTCTGTGATGCATGTGCAAAGGCATGGGGCAAGAGTGCGTGACTTGTTTTATAGCCTTGAAAAAGATGGTTATTCTGGCAATGATCTGTCCATTATGGCGCCGCATCTTTTTGACGGCTACAGCTTGCGTCAATGGGCGTATCAGCAAACGCCGCATTCAAGTATTTGGATTGTGCGTGATGACGGTGTGTTGTTGGCGCTT
>CAYJFR010000196.1:0-4072 GCA_964369335.1 uncultured Desulfovibrionaceae bacterium
AATGGTATGCACAAGCCATGCAAGAAATGCGTGATAATAATATGTGCGTCAGTTTGGCTTTCCGCCAGCTTATGGCATCACGTGCTTTTGAAGCTACGTCACGCTATGATTCGTTGATTACTTCGTATTTAAGATAAAAATCTTTTCTGGAGGAGAGGTCAACGCTAAAAAGTTTTCCTCTCCCCCAAACCTCACTCCTTTCAAAACGCGCTCATTGGGTATATAGCGAAATTTTTTCAAACTTTGTTGCGCCACCATATACCTTTTCAACGCAAAAATATTGCCGCTATAAAAAGTTTTTGAAGGGGTGTGGGGACACTTTTTCCAAAAAGTTTCCCCACAAAAAAAGAAAAAACTAAAATAGTAAAAACCTCAAGGAGCATAGCCATAGCCAGCGCTGACATTGACGGAAATCTCGAAGGTCTTAAACAAAGTCAAATTAAGGCCATCAATCGACTGAGTACCCGCCGCTTCCCCATGGATGAAGCCTTTACGCAAGACCAAGCCCGTGAGCTTGCCGCTCTTTCGCGTTCTATCGGACGCCAGATAGGCTTGCTTATTGACAGAAAAGGACGCGTAGAAGTGCTTATGGTGGGAGATACCAAGAGTATCCTTATTCCCGAACTTTCACGTGGACGTGGAGGGGCCGGCCGCTTGCGTGGCGCACGTCTTTTGCACACACACCTCACACCAGAATTGCTCTCACAAGAAGACCTTATGGATATGCTCTTCTTGCGCCTCGACGCTGTTTGTGTACTCACAGTCAGCCCTCATGGTGAACCTGTGCAATGGCAATATGCCCATTTACTGCCACCTAATCCCGAAAACAAACCCTATATGGTCTATGACGCGCGCCCTTGGAATATGTGCGAAGCAGATTTTACCATGGTGGAAGCTCTGGAAGAAGAATTACGCCGTGAACTGGACGGCACAAAAGAAGCCGAATCCACCACCAGAGCTATTTTGATTTCTGTAAGCACACAACCTCGCCCCGTGCAAGAAGCGCATCTTGACGAATTGGCGGACTTGGCATTGACGGCAGGATTAACAGTGGTAGGGCGTATGGTGCAACGCGTCCCCAAGGTAAACCCCAAATCCATCTTGGGACGAGGAAAAATTGCCGAACTGGAAGTCCAAGCTCTACAAGGGCACGCTTCTGTTCTGGTCTTTGACGGTGAGCTCTCTCCTGCCCAATTGCAAAATCTTGCAGATATAACCGAGCGTAAAGTCCTTGACCGTACACAACTTATTTTGGATATTTTTGCACAACACGCCGTGACCAGCGCGGGAAAATTACAAGTGGAAATGGCGCAACTAAAATACACACAGCCGCGCCTTGTGGGTAAAAACCGCGCTATGGATAGACTTATGGGCGGCATAGGCGGACGTGGACCTGGTGAAACAAAGCTTGAAACAGACCGCCGCCGAGTGCGTGACCGTATAGCAAAAATCAAGAAAAATCTTGAAGAACTGCGCAAGCAACGCGCCTTTACGCGCGGCAGACGCTCACGTCAGGGTATTCCCTTAGTTGCCATAGTGGGCTATACCAATGCCGGAAAATCCACCTTACTGAATACCTTAACGCGTTCTGAGGTCATTGCCGAGGACAAGCTTTTTGCCACCCTTGACCCTACTACCAGACGCTTGCGCTTTCCCGAAGAGCATGAAGTCATCTTAGCGGATACTGTAGGCTTTATACGCAATCTTCCCAAGGAGCTGAAAGAAGCTTTTCAAGCAACTCTAGAAGAACTTGAAGCTGCCGACGTGCTCTTACACGTAGCTGATGCGGCACACCCTGCGCTAGAACAACACCTTTCTTCGGTGGAAGATGTGCTTACAGAAATGAAGCTTATGGATGTACCGCGCCTCTTAGTATTGAACAAATGGGACACTGTGAGCCCAGAGGATAAAGAGCATGTACAAAATGCCCATCCTACAGCTTTACAGATTTCTGCAGCCAAACAAAGCGGTTTGGAGACTCTTCTCAAAGAAGTCAGTGAAATATTAGAATTTTCCTAAACACTCACGCAGTTAACACTCTCAAAGCGGCATTTTTTCTCAAAAGTGCCGCTTTTTTTCTTCAGCTTCCCATATTTTTTATACAGAGAGCTTTTTTGTATACTAGTATGTTAGTAATCAATTTAATTAGAAAAAAAATTATTTGAGATTTTTAGCACATGCAACATATAAAAATTTCAAACTTTTTTCATAGATTCCCTTGAAGTACAACCTATTTTTGGGTATTTCTGAGAAAACACTTGTAGACCATTATGCAGGCTATAATCTACTAACCAGTGTCGCCTTTCACGGCGAGCACAAAACATTTGGAGAGAGACATGGCGGCAGTTACGATTACGACTCCTTGGTGTAAAGGCTGCGGCATTTGTGTAGCTTTTTGTCCCAAGAGCGCTTTGCGCCTTGAACACGAAAAAGCGGTTCATGATGCAGAAAAATGTATTGTATGTGGTATGTGCGAGCTATATTGCCCCGATCTTGCAGTCACTGTGGACAAAAGCCAAAAGCCCAAAAAAGCAAAGACAGACGAGGTGGCATCATGAAAAACAGCAACACAGTTTTTGTTCAAGGCAATGCAGCCTGTGTTGAAGGTGCTTTATACTCCGGCGTAAACTTTTTTGCCGGCTACCCCATCACCCCTTCCACAGAAATTGCCGAAGAATTGGCAGTAAAACTTCCTAAAAAAGGCGGCACTTTCATTCAGATGGAAGATGAAATCGCCTCCATGTGCGCTGTTTGCGGCGCCGCCCTTGCTGGGGCAAAATCCATGACAGCCACCAGCGGCCCCGGCTTTTCTTTAAAGCAAGAAGCCATAGGCTACGCGTGTATGGCAGAAATTCCCTGTGTGGTAGTGAACGTACAACGTGCAGGGCCTTCTACAGGTCTTGCTACTAAAGTTTCACAAGGTGATGTGAACCAAGCCCGTTGGGGAACACACGGTGACCATAGCATTGTGGCACTTACAGCGTCCTCCATTCAAGACGTTTTCAGTATTACCGTAGAAGCTTTTAATATTGCAGAAACCTACCGTACCCCCGTTATTTTATTGCTTGACGAAGTGGTAGGGCATATGCGCGAAAAATTGGTTATCCCTCCTAAGGGCGAACTTGAAGTAGTAGAACGCCTTCACACCACCGTGAAAGAAGGCTTAAACTATCACCCCTACTTACCCCGTGAAGACGGCCGCTTGCCCATTTCAAACTTTGGTGGCAAGCACCGCTACAATGTGACAGGTCTGTATCACGATATTTTTGGTTTCCCCACCGAAAAACCAGAAGTGGTCAACGCTACTATACATCACCTTGTGGACAAAATTGAAAACCGCGCCCACAAATTGGCACGCTGGAAAGAATATCACTTAGAAGATGCCGAGCATATTATTGTATCTTACGGCGCTTCTGCACGCAGTTCACGCGAACTTGTGGAGACACGTCGCCTCAAAGGCGACCGTATTGGCTTGCTGGAATTACAAACGCTTTGGCCTTTCCCCGGACAAGTGGTGCGAGAAAAAACCAAACATGCCAAAAACATCTTTGTGGTAGAGATGAATATGGGACATATTAAAGAGCAAGTGAAGCGCTTTGCGGTTAACCCTGATCGTGTTTTCCTTGTTAATCGCCTAGACGGTGTTTTGGTCAATCCAAAGGACATTGGCGCTGTTATGCGCACCATTGAAGGTAGGGGGTTCTAAGTATGTCAATAAGAAAATATATTCGTGAACGCTTTTTCCCACACATTTGGTGCCCTGGTTGCGGTCACGGTACCATATTAAACAGCATTCTCCACGCTGTGGATGAGCTTGGCATTGATAATTCTAATATGTCCATGGTTTCCGGCATTGGCTGCTCTGCGCGTATTTCTGGCTATTGCGATTTTCACACCATGCATACCATGCACGGGCGTGCTTTAGCCTGTGCCACGGGTCTTAAACTTGCTAAGCCTAGCTTAAATATTATTGTGCCTATGGGTGACGGCGACGCTACAGCCATTGGCGGCAACCATTTTATCCACGCTTGTCGCCGTAATATTGACCTTACCATCATTGTTATGAATAACC
>CAYJFR010000197.1:0-4019 GCA_964369335.1 uncultured Desulfovibrionaceae bacterium
CCCGACCAAGAGCTTAGAAGGCTCCTGCTCTGTCCAACTGAGCTATGGGCGCGCGACGACTTTCTTACCCTTTCATAGCATTATGGTCAAGCATAAAATCACGTCTATTTAATGTATATTTTTTAACATACTGATTATACAAAATAATTATATGAACAAAAAAGCTGACAGTAAAGAAAACTTCTGTCATAGTCTGCCCATGTTCAAAAATTATGCAGATGTTTGCTCCCATTTAGACTCTCTTGGTCTTTTTCATATGGATTTAAGTCTGTCGCGCATGGACGGTGCTTTACAGGCTTTACAGCTCACCGAGCCCCCTTTTCCTGTCGTACAAATTGTAGGTACCAACGGAAAAGGCTCTACCTCCACATTTTTGGAATCCTTGGCACGTGCGCACCATTTACACACAGGGCTTTTTACTTCACCCCACTTTGTTTCACCCCGCGAGCGTATATGTCTCAACGGTCAGCCTTTAGCAGAGGAAGCATGGGCAGAGTTAGCTACAAAGGTATACAACGCAGCGCCTCAACTCACCTATTTTGAATTTTTAACTGTGCTTGCCGTATTGGCTTTTCATGAGGCGCAGGTGGATATAGCCATTATAGAAGCCGGTCTTGGTGGACATTATGACGCTACCACAGCCTTACAGCGTCACGCCTTATGCCTCACTCCCATCAGTATGGATCATGAGCGTGTGCTTGGCTCAACCTTACTCGCCATTGCCGCTGATAAGGCTCAAGCCATTTGCCCACATATGCCTGTTTTCTTGGGGGAGCAAGAGCCTGCTGTACACGATTTTATACAAAAAATCAGTCAAGAACGTCACGCAGTCTTACAGCCTATATGCCATGAGCTACTCCCCTCCTCTGCTGTTTTGGGCTTACACGGAGTCCACCAAGAACACAATGCTGCCTTGGCACTGACGGCATGGCAAAAGCTTTCACAGCGTTATGCATGGTCATATGACGAAGAACATATTCGTGAGGGGCTACGCACCGCCTTTATTGCAGGCAGATTGCAAAGTATAACTTGTCATGAAGAACAACTTCCGCCACATATGATTTTAGACGGTGCACATAATGTACACGGTCTGCAATCCCTTATAGCGTATATAGAAAGTCTTAGTACAAAGCCGTCTGCCATTGTGTTTTCTTGCCTTGCCGATAAAGACAGACAAAGCATGCTCACGCTTTTACAAGAATTACACAAATTGTGCCATTTTTGCCCTTTCTATGTAGTGGATATTCAAAATAATGAGCGAGCCTTAAGCCCTCAAGAAAAAACAGACTTGGTGCGTGAGATAGCATGCGCAAAATCCACAGTTTACGCGGCGCAAGAGTTACACCAAAGCCTTGCCCATATATGCACACAGCATACTGAACAAGAACAGCATGCACCGGTTTTGCTGTGTGGATCTTTATATCTTTTGGGTGAATTTTATGAAAAATACCCCCAATATCTTTCCAATATGATTTAAGCTCTATTTGTGAGGTTTTATGAATACGCTTTTTCGCGCACTGCCGTCCATGGATACTTGCCTCAAGGCTCTTGAAAAAGAAGAAGAGTTGCAAACCGTTCCGCGTCCGCTCATACGTGACGCCGTCGATACTTTTTTACAAAACCTTCGCGCCGACATAAAATGCGGCAAAGAAATACAAGCGGACGCCCTGACTTTACAAGCTTTGTGGCAACGCTTACTGCCTTATGTTCGCAAAAGTACGCGCCCGCGCTTACAACGCACATTGAACGGCACTGGCGTTGTTATCCATACCAATATGGGGCGCTCTGTCTTAGCTGAAGCGGCGGTAGAAGCTGTGCATCAAGCCATAGTGGGTTATAGCAATCTTGAGCTTGATTTAGAAACAGGCGGACGTGGCAGTCGTCAAAGTATAGTAGAGGATATTCTTTGCCGTATCACTGGCGCAGAGGCCGCTATGGTGGTTAATAATAATGCGGCGGCGGTACTCTTGGTCTTAGACGCTTTATGTAAGGGCGGTGAGGTCGTTGTGTCGCGTGGGCAGCTTGTGGAGATTGGCGGCTCTTTCCGTATTCCTGAGGTTATGGAGCGCAGCGGCGCTCACCTGCACGAAGTGGGCACTACCAACCGTACTCATATTCAAGACTATGCTAAAGCCATTACAGAACGCACTATAGCTCTTATGCGTGTGCACACGTCCAATTATCGTATAATAGGTTTTCATAAAGATGTGGCTTTACCAGAATTGGTTGCCTTGGCAAAAGAGCATAACCTTCCCGTCATTGAGGATTTAGGCAGTGGTTCTTTACTGGACTTGAGCCCTTATGGTTTGCCTGATGAGCCCACAGTTCAAACCGTGGTACAAGGCGGCGCTCATGTGGTGACTTTTTCTGGAGATAAGGTGTTAGGTGGCCCTCAAGCTGGTATTATTGTCGGGAAAAAAGACCTTATAGAACGCATGCGACAAAATCCCTTACACCGCGCTTTACGTTGTGACAAGTGCACCCTTGCCGCTTTAGAAGCCACATTGCGCATTTATGCTGACCCAGAAAAAGCGCGTACACTTATTCCAACCTTGCGCATGATTACCGCCTCTTATGAAGAACTCACTCTAAAAGCTCAAGCATTACTTGAATTACTAGAAGAGAAGTTTGGTACATCTGTACGCCTCACTTTACGTAAATCTTTTTCCCGCGTGGGCGGTGGCTCTTTTCCTGAGCGCGACCTTCCCACCACCTTAGTTTGTATACAGCCTCATGGCATTTCTGCCACAACCTTAAAGAACGCTCTTCTCACAACACAGCCGCCTCTGCTTGGGCGTTTGGAAGAAGACGCTTTTTGCCTTGATGTGCGCACCCTACACGAAAATGAAATACCGCAAGTATTGCACGTGTTACGCATGGCGCTTGAAACATATAGCCTATAGAGGAACACATGAAAAAAGACACCAAAAAAGTAGAAATGTATAAAACACAATCTTGCTGGGAACGTTATGCCAGCACCCCCGAAGACCAAAAAGCCCTTATGAAACTGGCAAAAAAATATGTAAAATTCCTTTCACGCTGCAAAACAGAACGCGAAACCATAGACTATGTGCTCGAAGTTTTGGCGCAGCACGGTTATAAAAATGAAGGTGTGAATGGCGACACAGCCCTTATGCCTTTCCGTCATAAAAGCCTTTTTGTGGCAAAGCGTGGTGCTTTACCTCTCAGCGAAGGTATACATCTTATAAGCGCCCATACCGACACGCCGCGCCTTGATTTTAAGCAACGTCCTTTCATTGAACAAGCTGGTGTGGCGCAAGCAAAAACTCATTATTATGGGGGTATTCGTAAATATCAGTGGTTGGCGCGTCCTTTGGCTTTGCACGGTGTTGTGGTGCGTGCAGACGGTTCTAAAGTTACCATTACCCTTGGTGAAAGTGATGACGAACCAGTATTCACCATTGCTGATTTATTACCACACTTAGCGCAAAATCATGTGAAGCAGACCATAAGTGAAGGTTTTGATCCAGAAAAGTTAAATATTATCTTGGGGCATAGTCCTAAAAAAGCGCAAAAAGACGACAAAGACAAAGATCCCATCAAAGCGCATGTATTGCAGCTTTTACAAGATAAGTATGATATTTGCGAAGAAGATTTCATCTCCGCAGAATTGCAAGCCGTTCCTGCCGGGCCTGCTCGCTTTGTAGGGCTTGATAAATCCCTTATCGGCGGTTTTGGGCATGATGACAGAGTGTGTGTCTTTGCCGCCTTAGAAGCTTTTCTTGCAACGCCCAAGCCTGAGCATACCACAGCGCTTATTCTTTGGGATAAAGAAGAAATCGGTTCAGAAGGTGCTACAGGAGCCAATTCACGCTTTTTACAATATTGCATAGAAGATTGCCGTGAAGCGTGGCAAAATGACGCTAAATTAGGGCATATTCTTTTACAAACCAAGGCGCTTTCTGCTGACGTTGCCGCCGCTTTAGATCCCGATTGGCAAGAAGTACATGAAAACCAAAATGCCGCTCTTTTAGGGCACGGACCGTGTTTTCAAAGTT
>CAYJFR010000198.1:0-2677 GCA_964369335.1 uncultured Desulfovibrionaceae bacterium
TGGTGGCAGACTTATGTGGCAAAGCGGCTTTTTCCGCCACAAGCCAAGATTATTTACTGCCCTCTAGCATCTTGAATGCCATTGTTTCGGGCTTGATCAGTCGCTCTGTACTCAATACGCAACTTGTGGGTAAAAAGGACTTTCATGCTTGCGTCTATTACGAGCAATGGCTTAAAGAAGACCTTTCCACTGTCTTTGTTGAAGAAGTTTTTACCCATATACAGCAATACTTGCATGAAGAAAAGCTCACTTCTCCCTCAGAGGAGAAAGAATCTGCACAAGATATATTCGCACAACGCTTAAACTGTTTAGAATACATACAAAAAACCTATGATATCAAAGACATAAATCACATCAAACCTGGCATTGGCGAGGCCACAAGAGTCTTGCTCAGAAGAGTGCCGCACATGGTTTTTTTACGCCAAAAAAATTGTATAGAAAGCCTACATATAGAACGACTGGCTCAAGAAAAGGGCGTCCCCATTGTCATTGAAGAAAAACTGCCTTATACTGCTTTAGCTATTATACAAAGTATTACTACTATCAAAGGATGATTACATATGGATTTTCTTGAATTAGGTGCTTCGCTATATTTACCTGCAACCATGAACAATTTAAAAGCCATTGCTGACGGCTCTAAATACCCTCGCTTGCGTTCTGTTATTTTTTGTACAGAAGACTCCATCAAAGATTTTGAGGTAGACAAAGCCTTAGACAATATACAAGCTTGTTTGCACGATATGAAGCGCCAAATGCCTGAAAAAAGACCGTATTGCTTTGTAAGACCTCGCTCTCCTGAGGTTTTGCAACGTATCTTGAATATGGAACATACCCATTTGATTCATGGCTTTGCACTACCTAAATTTACTTTAGAAAATATGCCTGCATGGTTTTCCATTTTAGAAAAACATCCGCAATTCTTTGTTATGCCCATTTTAGAAAGCTTAGATACTTTTTGCATTCATAAAATGACAGAGTTACGCAACGCTTTTTTAAACTCTCCACAGAGAAATACTATAGCCGCCATACGTATTGGCGGTTTAGATTTATTGCATTTGTTGAGCGTTCGCAGACATCCTGAACACACTATTTATGATACAGCGCTGTCCTTTACGCTAAAATCCCTTGCCACCATATTTATTCCTTACGGATTTATGCTCAGCGCGCCTGTTTTTGAATGCATCGACTCCCACGAAACCTTATATAAAGAAGTGGAGCTAGATTTACTGCACGGTTTTTACCTTAAGAGTATCATCCATCCCGTGCAAATAGATGTGGTAGAACAAGCTTATAAAATCAAAGCCTCCGACTTAGAAACGGCAAATGCCCTCACTGCGCCAGAAAATCCCGCTGTTTTTCGTATGCACGGCTGTATGTCTGAAAAAACAACGCATTTGAATTGGGCTCAAAGAACGCAACATCTCGCCCGTATATACGGATTAAAGTAAATACACATTTACTAAATCGAAATTAAACAGAGAAAGGGGAAGTATTCTTCCCCTTTCAGCGTAAATACAAACTAAAAACACACTTACTTTACTTGTTTATCTAAAAACTCTCTTAACGGTTATTGATTTCATGCAATTTTTCCACGAGCACTTGATACGTAACATCCTGCTGTAAAAGTTGATATAGTTTAGCAATAAGAACATAGGCTCCCAAAGGGACGAGAATATTTGTCACCAAGAAAATTGAAAGCACAATAAACAAATCATCTATCATGCTATCAACATAATTTAATGAGTTATCAGCAAGTTCAGCAATATTTGAACTAGAGACTGAACCCATAATTTCTTCTGTAAATTCCTTTACGTTATCCATGGCTTCTGTGATTGGTTTCGTGAACCAAGAAAAAAAGCCTTCTTCTTTATTGTCTTCTGAGGGCAATTTTTCTTCAGCGCCTTTTTCTTCAGCGCTTTGCTCTTCAATATTATTTCCGCTTATTTCTTGTGCAATTGCATTAAATTGTACACTGTCTTTTTCGAGCGACTGTTGTAATTGGCTATACTCAGAGCCTATATAGCTGCTTTCTAAAAATTTATTTATATAAGCTGTTACTGGAAATATCAACCATATAATTAAAGCAAAGCGCACAAAAAATTTCCCAAAAGCATGCACTGTATTTAAATGTTGCATGTTGGGAAAGAATTTCTTAGCAAGATAAAAATATCCATAAAGAAATAAACCTATAGGTAAAAAACATTTCAAGCATACAAAAGAAATCATACCAATTAATACTTTTTGAACTAACAATACACCTAGTACTAAAAAAAGCGCGTTTGCAACTCTGTCAATAGTATCACCTGCAGATGCCAATAACTCTCCCGGAGCAAAACTTGCTCCCACACCAAAAGGCGTGACAGAAATTTCTACTCTCTGTATCATAGCAATACCCTTATTGATAATCTTAGAAACGCCATAGGCTGCTGTAACTTTAACGAGGGAGTCCTTAGTATAATCTTCTGACGCTTTTTCAATGGCACCTATAATGGGGATATTTTTATTAGCTTCATTCCCTATTTTAATAGGCATAAATGCAAAAATAATGGCAAAAAGGAAGCAAAAAACCGGTTTAAGCATATACTTTTCTATCATAACCTTTTTTATCATAGCCTTACCTCCATAATTTAGATGGTTATGAACAGCGACATGATACTCAAAATGTTTATGCTACTAT
>CAYJFR010000198.1:2760-3996 GCA_964369335.1 uncultured Desulfovibrionaceae bacterium
AAGTCAATATAGACTATATAATTATAATAACACTTTACCCTCAAAAAGTATGTACATAAATCTTATACATATTCAAATACTATATGCCCCTTTAAAAGAGCTCTATACATATTTCATAAAGCTTTTTCAAAGGGGCATATATAAATTGTACCAATAACGTAGCAGAATACAAAAAGCATATGCTACATACTGCTTATATACTTATGGCGTCACTATGGGAAAGTCACCGCTAAAAGTGTCTAAAAGACCTAACAGCTCAAAAAAGCGTGTTTCGTCACCTTGACTTTGCACTACGCCCTTTTGCTTCAGCTCTTCAAGAGTTACCGTGGGATTTTTGCTATACAGCAATGCTGTGAAAGCTTGTTGCGGCAAAGAAAGGGTTAATTGCGGCGTTTTCTTGGATTGCGTGCTATAGTTCAGCACTGAATTTCCGAGAAAGAGCGTATATTTCTTATTTTCAGCGTCGGTAAGGATAAATTCAATAACAATCTGCTTATCTTTAGCTTTTTTGGCATTGAGTCGCACGCCCATAAAGTCAAAAGTCAGCTCTGGCGACATTTCCTTCAAAACATCCACATTAAGGGTACTCGTTCCCACTGGAGGAATACCGTTACGCAATTCAAAAGCCCCTTGTAAATACACATTGCGCCACGGGCCAGATTCCGCTTGATAGCCCAGCTGTTCAAAAGCGTCTGCCAAAAGCTGGCGTGCCTCAGTATTATTTGCATTGGCAAAAACCACGTGTTTTAGCACCTCAGCCACCCAACGATATTGCCCTTGAGCAAAGCTTTGCTCAGCTTTTTGCAAAACAGCCTCTTCACCGCCCATATACGCCACATATTGCTTAGCAGCTTCCACTGGCGGCAAGTTGTGCAAATCAGCAGGATGTCCCGAATACCAGCCCATATAACGCTGATAAATGGCGCGGCTGTTGTGCTCCAAAGTACCATAATAACCACGATTAGCCCACACATGCCCAAGACTGTCCGGCAAAGTCAACATTTCTGAAATTTCTTCTGCCACATAGCCCTTATTCATCAAGTTCACTGATTGGTCATGCATATACTTATACATATCTCTTTGCTTTTCTAAAGCTTGCACAATATTAGATGTTTCCCATATAGGCCAATGATGCGACTGAAAGCGCACCTCAGCTTGATCTGCCCAAAGCTCTATGGATTCGTTAATATACTTTGACCACACCAAAGCATCACGCACTTGAGCGCCGCGCAAGGT
>CAYJFR010000199.1:0-3982 GCA_964369335.1 uncultured Desulfovibrionaceae bacterium
AATGGCGGCCTCATGCTTTTATAGCAGAGACAGAACCCGGCTTATAGTCTGACTCTTGTACAGTCTTCATAAACACCATCAAAAAAGTACCACAAATACATTCTCCATAGCAAATTTGTGCCCTTTCTTACTGTCTGCAATAAGGCAAAAGGATTGCACTCTTTTGTCATATCTGGTACTTTTGCACAGCTACACACTAACAATTTTTTACTTTTTTCTATAGGATGTTATGACAAACACCTCTACCCCCCTTTCTCAACAAAATACATGGTGCGTTCTTGTGGCGGCAGGTTCTGGTTCGCGTTTAAGTGCTCACACCAAGGGATGCCCTAAGCAATTTCTCACCTATCAAGGCTTACCGCTGTATATGCATGCCGCGCGTACTTTTGCACGTTATGCCGCCTTAAAAGGCATTATCTTTGTCTTTCCACAACACAGCCTTGAAGAAGAAACAGCACGTTTGACCGAGCTAGAAAAGAGCACCTCTTTACAAGTACAATGGAAAAGCGTAGCCGGCGGCGCACGTAGGCAAGATTCTGTTCTGTGCGGTCTTACAGCTTTACCGCCAGAGTGTACTCATGTGCTGGTGCATGACGCCGCGCGCCCCTTTGTGTCTGCAACGCTTATCCAAAGAGTCTGCGAGGCTTTACAACAAGGTTCTTTAGGCGTCATACCTGCTCTTCCTGTGGTGGATACAGTTAAAGAAATACATGAAGGTCTTGTACGGCACACGCCCGACCGCAACACCCTTTTCAGTGTGCAGACCCCACAAGGTTTTGAACTGACTACGTTACTTCAAGCCCACACTCACGCCGCCCAAGAAAATTTTACGGTGACCGATGATGCGAGCATGCTTGAGCAATGCGGTTTTCCTGTGCGTATGGTGGAAGGTGAAGCCCAAAATTGTAAAATTACCCATGAAAGTGATCTTATGAAATTACAAGAAAACACCGCATCTTTCCCTTGTAGCGGTTTTGGTTATGATGTGCACCGTTTTGTGCAAAAAAAAGACGCAGACAAGTATGCAGGTAAAGAACGCCCCTTAAAGCTTGGCGGCGTCCTTATGAACGGAAATTGTCAGGTAGTGGCGCACTCTGACGGAGATGTGCTTTTACACGCCCTTATGGACGCTCTGCTTGGCGCTGTGGCTCTTGGAGATATTGGCTTGCATTTTCCAGACTCTTCCGAAAGCTTTGACAATGCAGATTCTGCCGTACTCCTCCAAGAAGTGTTACGTCTAGTGGCAGAAAAAGGCTTACAGATACATCATGTAGACCTTACCATCATCACCCAAAAACCTAAAATCCAACCTCAACGCTCTGCCATTCAGAAAAATATCGCGCATTTACTTTCACTACCTGCGCATGTTGTGAATGTGAAAGCCACCACTGAAGAAGGATTAGGCTTTACAGGTGAGGGCGCTGGTATCAAGTCCGTCGCCTTAGTGACAGGTACACGCACTACTGTTTTTTAAAAAAAATATATTTCATACATACACATATAAGGATTTTTTATGCAGGAGCAACAACAGCCTTGGCTTGCCCATTACGACGAAGGCGTTCCTCATACCATAGCCCCTGCTCAAGGGCCTATCTACGCCTTGCTTGATGCAGCCGCCCAAAATTTTCCCAAAGCACCAGCATGTGTTTTTCAAAATACCAAACTCAACTATGCTCAACTTCAAGAAAAAGCTGAGATTTTCGCCGCAAGCCTACGCCGTTTAGGTGTCAAGCACGGCGACCGTGTGGCTCTTATGCTGCCCAATTTGCCGCAAACTGTCATTGCCTTTTGGGGCATTATGAAAGCCGGCGGCGTAGCGGTGATGATCAACCCCTTATATATGGAAAAAGAGATTGTGCATCATATTCAGGATTCGCAAGCAAAATTTCTTATTATGCTAGACTTACTCTGGCCTAAAATACAGCCTTTACGCAATCGACTGCCCCTTGAGCATTATATCGTAACAGGTATTAAAGACGCCCTGTCCTTTCCGCTTAATTGGATATACGCCTTTAAAGAGAAAAGAAAGAACCAAACCATATGCTTACCCCAAGAAAACGGCATACATTCTTGGAAAGAAATGTTTGAATCTTGCCAAAGGTACAGCGCACAAGACAGTATCACAGAAAATGATTTAGCATTGCTACAATATACAGGCGGCACCACAGGACTTCCCAAAGGCGTTATGCTGACCCACAAAAATATTGGCAGTAATTGTGCGCAGATTTCGTCAATTATCCAAAATTTCTCACAAAAAAGACAGTCTTTTGTGGGTATCCTGCCCTTTTTTCATGTGTACGGACTGTCAGTAAGCCTTCTTATCCCCACTGCCCTTGCTGCCAATATCCTTCCTTTACCGCGCTATGTGCCGCAAGATGTGCTAAAGCTCATAAAAAAGCATAAGCCTACCGTCTTCCCTGGAGCGCCGGCAGTGTATACTTCGCTTATGCAACAAAAAAATCTGGCTTCCTTTGATTTAAGCTGTATTAAGCTCTGTATTTCTGGTTCAGCTCCCCTGCCTACAGAGCATTTCCACAAGTTTCAAAAACTTACAGGAGCTACCATTGTAGAAGGCTATGGTCTTACCGAAGCCGCACCCATCACGCATATCAACCCTTTAAGCGCAAAAAATCAAAAGGCTGGTTCCATTGGTATTCCATTGCCAGGAACAGACGCGCGTATTGTGGACACAGAAAGCGGAAGCCTCCCCTTACCCGTAGGAAAATTAGGGGAACTTATTGTACGAGGTCCGCAAGTTATGTCTGGTTATTGGAATAAGCCCGACGAAAGCGCCTCAGCTTTGCGTAATGGTTGGTTGTATACGGGAGATTTAGCCGTCATGGACGAAGACGGCTATTTTCATATTATGGACCGCAAAAAAGACATGATTATCGTGGCTGGTTACAATGTCTACCCGCGTGAAATTGATGAAGTCCTTTTGGAAAATCCCAAAATTTTAGAAGCGGTAAGCGTAGGCATTGAAGACGCCACACGCGGTGAAGTTATTAAGGTATATATTGTACTCAAGCCTGACACTACTATGACACGCGCTGAAGTGACCACATGGTGTCGTGACAGACTCGCTTCGTATAAAGTGCCCAAGGCTGTAGAATTTCGTGAAGAGCTTCCCAAGACCGTTGTGGGCAAAGTACTTCGTCGTGTCCTACGTGAAGAAGAGCAAAAGCTTGCAGCGGCTCAAGCCATAAAAGACGAAACAGCGTAGAATATTTTAAAGGAAAAAATATGCGTTTATTAGTACAAAGAGTTCATAATGCCAGCGTTCGCGTAGACGACAATATTGTAGCAAGCATAGATAAAGGCTTGCTCGTTTTGGTGGGCTTTGGTAATGAAGACACTGCCACCCTCCCCCAAGAAAAAGCTTGGAAAGGCTGTATAGATAAATTGCTGCATTTGCGTATTTTCCCCGGGGATACGCCTGAAACAGAGCATAAATTTCAAACAGATGTGCAGGATTTTGGAGGAAAAATTCTCCTTGTGTCACAATTTACTCTCTATGCTCAATGCCGCCAAGGGCGCCGTCCAGATTTTTTACAGGCTACCAAGCCCGCTGTGGCACAAGAACTCTTTGCGCAATTTGTGCATGACGTTGAAAAAAGCCTCCCCTCTCGCGTCTGTGCCGGTATCTTTGGGGCGTTGATGGACGTTACCCTCACTAATTGGGGACCTGTGACCATTATGCTGGACAGCGACGAGCTTTTTAGGAGCTGTCTCTAAATAAGTTCTTTTGCGTTTTGCCTGCGTCAAACAGCATTTTTTGCTTCAGTTACGTATGTCTGTATACGCGCCTTTCGTAAAAAATATGTTTTCCTTGGCAAAATCACAAAATCTTTTCATTTAGAGACAACCCCTACTGTGCGTTAAACATAACACATACATGAAGAGGATACCATGTCACTATATTTACAACATTATTTTGATCCTGACATGGATCAGCGGCAACTAAAGCCTAACCCTGAGCATA
>CAYJFR010000200.1:0-3980 GCA_964369335.1 uncultured Desulfovibrionaceae bacterium
TCCAGCACCATTGCCGGCCCAGCCTATGCAGGTATTCCTTTAACGCACCGCTCTTTTGCCTCCTCTGTGACTCTTATTACAGGACACGAAAACCCTGACAAGCCCGGCTCTGTGCATAATTGGGACGCGTTAGCAAAATCCGCCTCTACCATCGTCTTTGTTATGGGTATGAAGAATTTGCCAGAAATCACCAAGAACCTTATGGCCGCGGGCATGGACAAAGACACCCCTGCCGCCTTGGTACATTGGGGTACTACAGCCCATCACCGTTCCCTTGTGGCAACCTTAGACACTCTCTATGATGAAAGCCAAAAGCAAGGCTTCACTAACCCCTCTGTTATTGTGGTAGGGCATGTGGTTTCCTTACGCGACAAGCTCAACTGGTTTGAGCAAAAGCCCCTTCTTGGCAAAGGCATTGTGGTTACACGCGCCCGTGAACAAGCCAGCGGCCTTGCCCTTTCTCTGGCTGAACTTGGCGCTCATGTTATCCAATTCCCCACCATTGAAATTCACGAGCTTGACGACTTCAGCGCCGTAGATGCGCACATTGCCAAGCTCGACACCTATCAGTGGTTAGTGTTCACCTCCGTCAATGGTGTGAAGCATTTCTGGAAGCGTTTGCACAAACACGGCTTAGATTCTCGCGCCCTCTTCGGTAAAAAAGTAGCCGCCATTGGCCCTGCTACGGCGGATATTTTACGTGAACGCGGCATTGAGCCAGATTTTATCCCTGCTCGCTATGTGGCAGAAGGTGTTGTGGAAGGTATGCTCGCCATAGGCATGAAGGGGCAAAACATCCTCCTTCCTCGCGCTATGGAAGCCCGTGAAGTACTTCCCGAAGCCTTGCGTGAAGCTGGCGCCACTGTGGACGTGTTACCCGTGTACGAAACCAAGCCTGCTGGTGCGCGTAAGGATGAAGTGCTGGAAGCTTTAGCAGAAGGCAAATTGCATTGCATTACCTTCGGCTCTTCTTCTACCGTGGACAATTTCCTTTCCTTGGTAGATATAGAAACCTTGAAAAAGCATCCAGAAGTGCAATTGGCTGCCATTGGCCCTATAACAGCTAAGACCTTAGAAAAACACGGGTTACCCTGCCATATTCAACCTCAAGATTATACTATTCCTGCCTTGGTAGACACCTTGGTAGAAAAGTTTAGCTAGATTTAAATAAAAGCCTAACTTTCTGGATTGCTTCGTCGCTTTGCTCCTCGCAATGACTTTACATTATAATCAAAGTCATTGCGAGCGAAGCGAAGCAATCCATGTCTTTATTTTTTCAACAATCTACCTAGCGTTTGCGCATATAGCCACTCATAACCAATCCGCCCGCAAGCTCTTGCGTATGTACATGAGAAAAACGCAAAGGCTCTGTGAGCTCTCCAAAAAGCGAAACACCACCCCCAAGCACTATGGGCACATGAGTGATAGTCATGCTGTCAATAAAGTCCATTTCCAGAAAACTGCGCACCACACTACCACCATCAACATAAAGCTCTTTATACCCTTTACGAAAGGCGTTCAAAAGCAAATCTTTAATGCTTTCACTGCTTATACTTGCTTTATCTTCATAGCCTTGCGGCAAGCTTTGTAAAGTCTTGCTCAATACAATAACAGGCTTGGTATACGGCCATACGCCGAAAGAGTGCACCGTTTCAAAAGTTTTACGCCCCATAATAATGGCGTCCATATTATCCATAAAAACAGCAAAGGGCGCTTGTGCTCCTTCTTCTTGAGGGTAGGCATTGAGCCAGTCTACGCTGTTATTTTTATCTGCTATGTAGCCGTCCAAAGACATGGCCATAAAAACGTGATTCGCCATAAAAGACCTCTTTTTTGTAAAAATTTCCTATTAAATCACAGTGATTTTTTATAAAAAATACTTTTTTAAATTTTTTTTCGCCTGCATACACCTAGAGCATCAAATGCTAGCGTATTTTTTTGCATATAAAGCATTGATTTTGTAATTTTTTGTCCCTTGCACAAGTCCTCAAATATCGTATGCTATGGACAAGCTACACCGTATGTAAGCAATAATTTCATTTAAGGGAGACTGATTATGTCCAACTACACCACCTTTACCTTTGAAAGCAACAATGGCATTGCCACCATCACCTTTGATTTTCCTCCTGTGAATATCCAAGGTATTCTTATGCTCGATGACCTCAACTCTTTAGCCGAGACCTTGGAAAAAGACAAATCCATTAAAGTGGTGGTTTTTCAATCGGCACATCCAGAAATTTTTGTAGCACATGCTGATGTGGGCTTTTTAAAGGACATGTCCACTGTGCCTGTGGCACGCGAAGAAGTGGAATTGCTGTACTTGCAAAATACCTTAGAACGTATTTCTCAACTGCCACAAGCCACCATTGCCAAAATAGAAGGCTTTGCGCGTGGCGGTGGGCACGAATTTGCCTTGGCATGCGATATGCGCTTTGCCGCACGCGGTAAGGCTGTTTTTATGCAAATGGAAGTGGGTATGGGAATTCTTCCTTGCGGCGGTGGTGCTTCGCGCATGGCGCGTCAAACAGGTCTTGGGCGCGCTTTGGAAATCATCCTCAGCGGTCGTGACTTTGATGCCGACACAGCAGAAAAATACGGAACCATCAATAAGGCTTTAGAACCTGAAGAAATAGGCCCTTTTGTGCAAGAATTGGCAGAACGTATTGCCTGCTTCCCTGCCGAATCTATCCAAGCCTGTAAAAGAGCCGTTTATGCTTCCATTGACCTTCCCATTGCTGAGGCGCTGAAAGAAGAAGCGTATTGGCTGTATCAGGCTACCAGCACAACTCCTGCCATTCAACGCTTCACCTTGGCCTATGAAACAAAATTTCAAGAAGACATGAAAAATCAGCGCACATTCAATGAACAGCTCATAAAACTCCAAGAGGTGCGCTAATGTCTCCATTTGTTTTTACCAAAAACCCTTCTCAATTACGAAGAAAAGTTGTGGAAGATTTTTTTACCTATTTCAGTAAAAAGCACATTCATAATGCCTTAGAACTTCTTGATGATGATGTGGTCTGGCAATGTATGGGCGGTGAAGGCAATCTGCCCATATGCGGCGTTATGAATAAAAAGCACATTGCCGCACATATGGGACATTTTCACAACGCCCTAACGCAAGGCTTGCACTTAGACCCTGTGGGGTGGACCATTCAAGATGAGCGTGTGGCTGTGGAATATGTAGCCCACGGAGAGAAAAAAGACGGTTTATTATATAAAAATCAGTACCATTTTCTTATTTATGTTATGGGCGGAAAAATCATCGCCATTAAAGAATATATGGATACTTTACACAGAAAGCGGCTTTTTGTAGACGCTAATGCCTAATTAGCCCCCTTCCAACAGCGCCCCTGTCTTGTATCTCAGCACAAGACAGGGGCGCATCTTTTTACATATAGTTAAGAAATGAGCCTAAAAAGCGTATTGGAATAAATACCCTGCGCCTACCGCCATGCACAAAACCACCGCCAAGAAAGCTGCTATTACAGGCCATCTGAACAGAGATTTCAACAAAATAACTTCTGTAAGACTGGCACCGCCGCCGCCAATAATAAGCGCCATAACTGGCCCAAGTCCCATACCCTTACCAATGAGCACCGCAGACAAAGGAATAAGCGCTTCTACACGCACGTATAAAGGAATACCAATAACAGCCGCCAAAGGCACAGCAAAAAGAGAATCACCGCTGGCGTACTTGGCAATAAAATCTGAAGGCACAAATCCGTAAATGACAGCGCCTAAGCTGATACCCAAGAGAAGATAGGGCAATACTTGCTTAAATTGCGCATACCCATCGGCAAAGGCAAGGCGTACTTTTTCACCAAAAGTCATATTTTGCGTCGCGCTTGCATGTGGTGCAGAACCGCAACAAGAACTTTGTTCTGGCTTAGGAGTACAACAAGAAGAGCTGGCTTCTTGCACGGGAGCTAAAGGCGTTAAGGGCGTTAATGGAGTAGGCGCACAACAAGAAGTTTGTT
>CAYJFR010000201.1:0-3952 GCA_964369335.1 uncultured Desulfovibrionaceae bacterium
CACAAAGAAATAATACATTTTTTTATAAAAAAAATTCCTATACTGGCGTCATAAAACCATTTGTGACAATAAAAAGCATGTATAAAAGCTTTTAAAGGATACAGGCTCTTGCCATAGATTGTAAAAAATTTTGTGTAAAGAAATAAAAGAAAAAAAAGCACTGTCACCATTTTGTAACATTACGAGCATTTTTTTGACGCATTAATCTTCTTTACTTGCCGCTGGTATTAAGGACAATTAAACAGCTTATACAAGTTCTAGTCCACAAAAAAGACGTACTCGCCTTGTAAAGCCTTGCCGTATCACAGAAAAGAGGGAACATCATGCCTAAAGAGTTAGTTCTTATCATTGAAGATGAAGCAGATATTCGTGATCTACTCAGTTTTAATCTTGGACGCGAAGGCTTTGACACCATTGAAGCCGAAGACGGTCTTATGGGACTAGAGCTTGCACGCTCTCGCAAGCCAGATATGATTTTATTGGATGTTATGCTACCCAAAAAAGACGGCTTTCAAGTGTGTCGTGACCTTGAGCGCGATGCCAGCACTATGCATATACCTATTATTATGCTTACAGCTCGCGGCGAAGAAGTGGACCGTATTGTAGGCTTAGAACTTGGCGCCGATGATTATGTAGTCAAGCCTTTTAGCGTACGTGAGCTTATTTTACGTATTCGAGCCATCTTGCGCCGTCAGCAACAAGTGGAACAAAGCCCTAGCTTACAAAAGCACGGCATTCACCTTGACCCCTCTGCGCACATTGTCAATGTTAACGGCAACTCCATTGAGCTTACCGCCACAGAATTTCGCCTTTTAGAAGATATTATGCGTCATGCAGGTACGGTGCGTAACCGTGAGCAGCTTCTTAACAGTGTTTGGGGCTATCAATTTGAAGGCTATGCGCGTACTGTAGACACACATGTACGCCGCTTACGTGCCAAATTAGGCACCTGTGCCGATTGTCTTGAAACCGTGCGCGGGGTTGGCTACCGCTTTAGAGGATAGTATGTCCTTTCGTCAAAAAGTTTTTTCATTACTCTTTTTGAGTATGTTTACGGCTCTTATGGTAGAGCCCATTGTGGAAGGGCAAACAGGCACGGCATACACCCTTTCCTTTTTCTTTATCAGCGCCATACTTTCATTCATCATGGCGTGTATTATGACACTCTTACTTCAAAGAATCATTAAAGGCGAATTTACGCACCTTAGAGGTTTTGTTAAGGATATTTCTAAAGGAGAATACCACCGCCGCCTCAGCGCCGCCCCTTGTGACGCGTATGTGGCCTTGGTAAATCCCATTAATAACTTAACCATGTACTTTGAAGACCGCACCAAAAGCCTTATGGCAAGCAATGAAGAGCTCAATACTATCTTGGATACCATGACAGAAGGTGTGCTCGTTCTCACTCCTAGCGGTAGTATTCAGCATTGCAACAAAGCCTTACAGCGTATGTTTCCCAACACGAGTAAGGCGCAAGGTTGGCAAGTGGTTGAAGCCATACCCGTTCCCGCCTTACAAAAGGCTGTGGATGATATTTTAATGGCTCCCGTACCCAATGGCAAAAATAATGGCAACAGCAACGGTAATGGTAACGGTAACGGCAGTGAAAAAATAACCGCTTCCTTACAAGTGGAACTGGGCGCAGACCGTGTTTTTTCTGTGCACTTAACCCGCGCCGCTCATCCCACCTTACAATTAGGTGCTGTGGTGGTGTTTCATGATGTGAGCCCCATTATTCGTTTAGAGCGTGTTCGTCGTGATTTTGTGGCTAATGTGTCCCATGAGCTACGCACGCCGCTTACAGCCATTCAAGGCTATGCTGAAACTTTAGCAAGTACGCCTGATTTTCCCGAAGAGTATCTCAGGTTTGTGGAAATTATCCGCAAAAACGGTTCATATCTTGCGCGTATGGTAGAAGAGCTTTTAGCTTTGGCGCGTTTGGAAAATACGCACTTGCCCTTACAAACAACTATGGTACATCCACAAGAAAGTGTGCAAGCGGCTGTGGCTTTGTGCCGTCATCAGCTAGATTCGCGCAATCTTTTAGTGCGTGTTGATTTTCCAGATAATTTTGTGGTTTCTGCCAACACACAACACTTGACACAGGTATTTAGAAATCTTATCGAAAATGCAGGTCGTTATGCGCCTGAAAATGACGAGATATTTATTTCAGCGGCGCAAGACCCACAAACAGGTTTGAGTACCTTTCGCATTTGTGATAAAGGTCCCGGTATTCCTGAAGAAGATTGTAAGCGTATCTTTGAACGCTTTTACCGCGTAGAAAAACATCGTAGCCACGGCTCCACTGGGCTTGGGCTGGCCATTTGCAAACATACTGTAGAGCGTCTCGGCGGACGTATTTGGGTGGAAAGTCCGACACGCGAGTATGCTACAGCATTTTATTTCACTATTCCCACCAGTCTTGGAGATAACTGTGACACAGCAACACAAATTAGCAGCTAACAATGTAGACTTTTACTACGGGGCGTCGCAGGCTTTGCACGATATAAGCCTTTTATTCCCTGAAAATAAAGTAACAGCCCTCATTGGCCCTTCAGGTTGCGGAAAGAGTACTTTCTTACGTTGCCTAAATCGCATGAATGATCTTATTCCCGGTACGAAAGTAAAAGGTAACATCACCTTAGACGGACAAGATATTAATGCCCCCCAATCTGACGTGGTTGCTTTGCGCCGCAAAGTGGGTATGGTTTTTCAAAAGCCCAACCCCTTTCCTAAAACTATTTTTGAAAATGTGGCCTATGGTCTGCGCGTCAACGGTATCAAGGACGAAACCCTCATTGCAGGCACAGTAGAAGAAGCCCTCAAGCGTGCCGCTATTTTTGAAGAAGTCAAAGACCGTCTGCACACCTCTGCCCTTGGTCTTTCCGGTGGTCAGCAACAGCGTTTGTGTATTGCGCGCGCCCTAGCTGTAGGGCCAGAAGTATTGCTCATGGACGAACCTGCTTCTGCTCTGGACCCCATTGCCACACAAAAAATTGAAGAGGGCATTCACGAATTAAAACATCAGTTGACCATTATTATTGTAACGCATAACATGCAACAAGCTGCCCGCGTTTCCGATTATACAGCGTTCTTTTATATGGGTAAACTTATTGAGCATGATGTGACAGATACCATCTTCACCCGTCCTGCCCAAAAACAAACAGAAGATTATATCACAGGGAGATTTGGTTAATGTCCAATACAGAAAATCAATTACAGCAAATGATTGTCACCTTGCGTACTCGTTTGCTTGTTATGTCCGCCATGGTAGGCTTGGCCGTAGATGATGCCTGTAAGTCTTTACAAGAAGGCGACATCGGGCGCGCCAGTGCCGTCATTGACGGTGACGTAGCCATCAATGAACTTGAAAATGAAATCGACGCCAAGGCTTTAAGCATTTTAGCACGCACCCAGCCAGTGGCCAGTGATTTACGTTTTGTTATTTCTGCCATGCGTATGGTGCTCGACCTAGAGCGCATTGCTGACGAAGCCGCGCGTATGGCAGAGTTTACCGTAAGTATGGAAGGTATTGCGCATATTGACGAAGATGTAGTGCAAGACATTACACAGCTTATGAAAATTTCACGCGAAATTTATGCCGACGCCATCGACGCTTTCCGTGAAGGCGATGCACAAAAAGCTTTGAAAGTGCGTCAACACGAAGACGAAGCCTCTTTGCTTGATGTGAAAATTATGCATAAGCTCAGCACGCGTAAGCATGTAGATGCCCAATTATCCATTCATGTTATTCTTGTAAGCCGTACTCTTAACCGTGTATGGCGTCACGCCATGAATATTGCCGAGCATACTTTCTTCATTTACAGCGGGGAAAGTCTCAAGCACCGTCATATTTAGTTTTTATCTTTACTTTCTTGTGGGGGAGGGAGAACCCTTTCCCCTTAAGGGATAAATGCTAGCGCCAAAAAGTGTTCTCCCTCCCCCACACCCC
>CAYJFR010000202.1:0-3904 GCA_964369335.1 uncultured Desulfovibrionaceae bacterium
AGTCAAATCCAAAGCTTTCAAATAATATTCAGAAGACTCTCTGAACATGGAACTTTTACGCAAAGCTATACCAAATTCATTGAATAAATGCTTATGCCTTTTCTGAAAAGCGCCGTCCAATTTCACAAGTCTTTCAAAAATATTCTTGGCTTTATCTTCTTCTCCACGCTCCAAATACGTCAAGCCTATACCAAAGTTTGCGCGTATATTGTCTAAATCAATGCCTAAAGCCGTGCTGTATCCGTGTTCGGCAGCAAAGCTTTCGCCCTTTTTGCGATGCTCATCACCAGCATCAATGGCATTTTGCAGCTCTTGCATCTTGGGGAAGACCGAACCCATATAATATTCTGGCTCGGGAGCGTATTTTGAGTAAAGGTCTTCGTGTGTTATAATCCTTTTAATACCTGAAGGTACAAGATTACTATTTAAAGGCTGACATTCTAACGAGCCGTCTTCTAGCGTTTCAACAAACCAATAGCTTTTTTGCACTGTACGTCTTGTAGTTGTACCTGTACCAATTTTTTTGATTTCTTGCGTAGAAAAAACCCCTTTAATGTAATTAGGGTCTTTTGATCTTGTTGTCATACCTTATCCCCTTTTTGCAAGTTGCTACATCTATGCCAATTCCATTTCTTGCAAAATATCCTGTGCAGCTTGTTGAGGATTTTGCGCTTTTGTAATGGGGCGACACACCACAAGAAAACGCGAACCTGCTTGCACGGCTTGTGCCGGTGTCATGGTGCGGCGCTGATCGTCAGCGTTGGCACTTTGAGGACGAATGCCCGGCGTTAAACAAAAAAAGTCTTTGCCACATACATGTTGAATAGCAGCACTTTCTTGGGCAGAACACACCACCCCATCAATACCCCACTGCTGTGACTTTTGCGCCAAATCAAGCACAAGCGCATCCACAGGCGCATCTGACAAGGGCAATTCGCCTTGTGCCATGCTTGTAAGCACAGTCACCCCAAAAACAAGAGGGCGCGCTTGGTCTGTTGTACTCTTGGCATATGTGTGCACAGCGTCCATAGCAGCCTGCGCCATGCGCTCCCCGCCCTGTATATGAATAGTGAGTAAATCCACACCCATTTTGCACGCAGATAAAACACCCCCATACACTGTATTAGGAATATCATACATTTTCAAATCAAGAAAGACCTTAAAGCCTAGACTCTTAAAATCTGCAATGACCTGCGGCCCGCCTTGCACAAAAAGTTCAAGTCCTACTTTAACCCAAGGAACAGAACCTTGTAAACTCTTGGCAAGAGCATAGGCTTCTTGCACATCTTGGGTATCTAAAGCCACTATAAGTTCTGCATGAGCCATTACGCATCACCTTTGCGCTTTGCCAAAAGATCTTTAAGTATCATAAGGTTTTGGTCAGGGTGTAAGGTAGAAGCAATATAGGCAGAGCGTATTTGATCATAGGCCACATCAAGATTTTCATTGACGATTAAGTGGTCAAATTGATGCGCCTCTTCGATTTCATACAAAGCATTTGCCACACGCTGCGCCACTTGCACTTCACTGTCTGTGCCGCGCGCGCGTAAACGGCGTTCTAACTCTGGTATGGAGGGCGGAACAATAAAAATATACACAGCAAAAGGCAAAGAAAGGCGTAATTGTGAAGCGCCTTGTACGTCCACATCAAAAATAATATCTTGCCCTTGGTTAAGCATATTAAGGGTAGATCTTAAAGGCGAGCCGTAAAAGTTTCCGTGAACTTTTGCAAACTCAGCAAAAAAGCCTGCATCTCTTTTTTCTTTAAATTCCTTAACACTGATAAAGTGATAATCCCTGCCGTCAACTTCTCCCTCTCTGGGAGCGCGTGTGGTGTATGAAACAGAAAATCCAAAACTGGGAAATTCTTCACGCAAACGTTTAATAAGTGTAGTTTTTCCTGCACCGGATGGGGCACATACTACAAGTACGGTGCCAGTACTACGTTTTGTTGACATGTCTAAAACTCCTATAACTTAATCTGCGCTTCTGTGGGAAGCTCCGTTTCTTGCCAAAACCTTTGACGAATGGTTTCAGGCTGAATGGCAGAAAGAATAACGTGGTTAGAATCTGTAATAAGAATAGAACGCGTTTTTCTGCCTTGCGTTGTATCAAGCAAGCGCCCTGCGGCTTTAGCATCTTCTCTCAGGCGTTTCATGGGCGAGGACGAA
This sequence comes from uncultured Desulfovibrionaceae bacterium, assembly GCA_964369335.1. Taxonomy (GTDB): domain Bacteria; phylum Desulfobacterota; class Desulfovibrionia; order Desulfovibrionales; family Desulfovibrionaceae; genus CAYJAD01. Next base: position 2,172 of record CAYJFR010000202.1, read on the forward strand.
GGATTCACAATGGACACCACTCGCGAGGCCACCACAAAATTATTAAAGCCAAGATTTATAAGTTGCTGTGCTTGCATACAGTATTATTCAATGTTTTGTGCCTGTTCGCGGCACTTTTCCAATTCATTTTTAATATCAACAACCAGACGCGAAAGTTGCACATCAGGAATTTTATTGCCACAAGTATTGATTTCTCGAAAGCATTCTTGCAATGTAAAATCAAGCTTACGCCCCACATCCTTACCTTGCTGTAAGAGTTCATTAAAACGCTGAAAGTGTGTGCGTAAACGTGTCACTTCTTCGCTTACGTCAAGCTTATCGCCAAGTAAGGTGATTTCCTGTAAAAAACGCCCTTCGTCAAGTTCCACATCATACTGTGATAGTATATCCGAAAGACGCTCACGCAAGCTAATCATACGATCTTCTTTTATGCTGGGAATACGCTCTTCAATAACATCTGCCCAGGCTTCCATACGCAAAAGACGTGAATGTAAGTCTGAGGCTAAAGCATTGCCCTCGCCTGTGCGAGAGTCGTTCCAATCTTCCAAAGCCACACGCAAACCTTCTTCTAAACGGTCTGCCATATATTCTTCTTGCGCGTCTTCTGCAGCACCCCACAAAGAAGGAATACTTAAAAAAGCGGTGTAGTCCGCTGTAAAAGCTTCTTGTCTTTGCATGGCAAGGGCTTGCAAGGCGTCTAACATGGCCGAGGCTTGCGGCGCGTCAAAATGCACATTTCTTTGTGCATGTTCTCCATATTGCAATACAAGGCTGATATCCACACGTCCGCGTAAAGCGTATTGACGCGCGCATTTTTCTAAACGCGCCTGCAAACTGCGCAAGGCAGAGGGCAAATGCCAACGTATATCTAAATGCTTTCCGTTAACACTGCGCACTTCCCATTGCTGTACAAAATCTGCATCTTCCACAAGGCAGCGTCCAAAACCTGTCATACTGCGTAACATGCACAGCCTCCGCTCAATAGTATTCCTAAAAAGTTTTTTTCAAAAAAAAACTTCTACTCCTCAATAAGATAAGAACCTCAAGTCCTTTTTCTTTGCATAAAAGCCACACGGGCTTTTTTATGTGGCTCAGGAAAAGCCACCACCGCCGCCACTGCCACATCCGCCAGAACTGGCAGCAGGACAGGCAGACTTGCCTTGACCTGCCAATTTGACACTGGGGTGCACAGGGCCCACTTTAAAAGGGAAGCCTTTCGACTTTAATGGGCTAGGAGCTGACACTTTCTTTTGAACTTGATCACTGCCACAATGGGGGCAAGAGGGGATTTCAGACTTAATGACAACATCTTCAAAGTCTTTTTCACAAACAGTACACATAAAATCAAAAATGGGCATAGGGTATCCTTTATAAAAAAACGTCCAAATAGCTGAGAGTAATATACGTTTGCATGAGGCTCTTGGCAAGCATAATCTTATTGTAAAATTTTACTCATAAGCATAAAAGCACGCGAAAAAAAGACGTTTTCAAAGCATAAGCCTTAGCTATTCAAAAAAATATTCCCTAAAATGCGAGACAAACACACACGTAAAAAAATGTCACCCAACAAAGCCCTTTTCTCCACAAAAACTCTCTGTCAAAAAAATATAAAAAAAGCTTGACAGAATGCCCTCTCCCCTCTAAAAGAAACATGCGCGAACGATGTTCACGCCCACTTCCTGCCCGGATGGTGGAATTGGTAGACACAAGGGACTTAAAATCCCTCGGCCGCA
>CAYJFR010000203.1:0-3878 GCA_964369335.1 uncultured Desulfovibrionaceae bacterium
ACCACCAACAAAGACGGTCACGGCCCTGCATGGGGTAACTCCCTCTTTGAAGATGCCGCTGAATTTGGTTTCGGTATCGAAATGGCATACCAACAACGTCGTAATGGTTTAGCTTTACGCATTCAAGAGCTCCTTTCCCTTGAAGGTCTTGAGCAAAACCTCATCGACGCTTGCAATGGCTGGCTTGAAAATATGGAAGATGCCGAGCTTTCCAAAAATTATGGCGAGCAAATCCTTGGCGCTCTTACCAATGTAGAGCATCCTTTAGCTCACGAATTGTGGCACATGGACGACTTGTTCACTAAGAAGAGTGTTTGGATCTTCGGTGGTGACGGCTGGGCATATGACATCGGTTACGGCGGTCTTGACCACGTTATCGCTTCTGGCGAAGACATCAACATTCTTGTAATGGACACCGAAGTATACTCCAATACCGGTGGTCAAGCTTCTAAGGCAACACCTTTAGGCTCCATTGCAAAGTTTGCCGCTGCCGGTAAGCGCATTGGTAAAAAAGACCTCGGCGCTATGGCCATGAGCTACGGCTATGTTTATGTGGCTTCCATCTCTATGGGTGCTGATAAGAGCCAAGTTATCAAGGCTTTCCGCGAAGCTGAAGCCTACAAAGGACCTTCTGTTATCATCGCTTACGCTCCTTGTATCAACCAAGGTATCCGTAAGGGTATGGGCAAAACCATGGAAGAAGGCAAACTTGCTGTTACTTCTGGTTACTGGCCTTTGTATCGCTACAACCCCTTACTTGCTGAAGAAGGCAAAAACCCCTTCCTCTTGGAATGCAAAGAGCCTGATGGCACTATCCAAGACTTCCTCAAGGGCGAAACTCGCTTTGCTTCCCTTGATAAGATCGACCCTGAAGCTTCTCCAAAGCTTAAAGCCGAACTTGAAAAACAATATATTGACCGCTACAAACGCTTAAAGCTTATGGCTGCTATGCCTGGTCTTAGCGAAGTCGAATAAGACGCGTTTAGTACAATGACATAGGGGGATGAGAAAGGGTTTTCTCTCCCCCTTTTCCATAAAAATTGGTGTGAAAAAATTCACGTCAGCTAACAGAGTCGGTGCTCTTATGTATAAAAGTCTTTATATTTCCGCTACAGAATCTCGTTCCGGAAAGTCCGCCATCGTGCTTGGCATGATGCAATTGCTTACCAGAAGTATGCGTAAAGTGGCTTTTTTCCGTCCTATCATCACTGAACCAGTACTTGATGATAAAGACAATGATATAAACCTCATGCTTACGCATTTTAAGCTGAATCAAAGTTATGCAGATTCTTTTGCATACACCTTAGAAGAAGCGCGTCACTTGGTAAATATTGGTGAAAAAAATGTTCTTATTGCCAATATTTTAGAAAAATATCATAGCCTATTAGAAAAGCATGATTTTGTTCTTTGCGAAGGCACAGACTTCCTTGGGCAAGATTCTGCTTTTGAGTTTGAGCTCAACGAAGAAATAGCCAGCAACCTTGGCATGCCCATGATGGTTCTTGCCAATGGAAGCAACAAAAGCGTTGAAGAAGTGGTGGACAGCACCAAGCTTGTACTAGACCACTTGGAAGAAAAAGGCGTGGATGTGGTTTCTGTTGTTGTGAACAGAGCCGACTATACAGAAGCAGAAAAAGACGAGCTTCGCGCTGGTCTCACACTGCCTCAACTGGAAAAACAGCCTCTTATTTATTCTTTGCCTGACGAACCGGCTCTTGGTCAACCTTCCATGCAAGATGTGAGAAAGTGCCTTGATGCAGAAGTTTTATACGGCGACAAGCGCTTAGATACCTTAGTCAGTAATTATCTTATTGCCGCTATGCAAATGCATAACTTCCTTGACTATATCAACGACGGCAACTTGATCATCACCCCCGGTGACCGTACAGATATTATCCTTGCTGCTTTGGCTTCGCGCGTGTCCTCTGCCTGCCCAGATATTTCTGGTGTATTACTCACAGGCGGTCTGCGTTTACCCACCAATGTGGCACAGCTTTTAGAGGGCTGGATGGGCGTTCCTGTGCCTGTACTGCTCACACAAAACCATACGTATAAAACAGTGCAAATGCTTTCCGAATTATACGGACGCATTGAGCCTGAAAATGTGCAAAAAATCAACACAGCCTTGGGACATTTTGAGCGTTATGTCAATTCTAAAGAAATCGGTACACGCCTTATCACCGATAAATCTTCACGTATGACGCCTATGATGTTTGAATTTGGGCTTATTGAAAAAGCACGCCAAGACAAAATGCGCATCGTTCTTGCTGAAGGCACTGAAGAGCGTATTTTACGCGCCACCGATATTCTTTTACGCCGCGATGTGGCAGAGATTATCTTGCTAGGCAATGCTGACACCATAGGCAAACGCATTGCGCATTTAGGTTTAGACCTTTCTGGCGCGCGCATTATTCAACCAGAATTTGCGCCTCAATTTGAAGATTATGCCCAAACCTATTGCGAATTACGCAAGAAAAAAGGCATAACCATTGAACAAGCCCGTGAACGCATGATGGATTGCACGTATTTTGCCACCATGATGGTTCACAAAAATGACGCTGACGGTATGGTGTCTGGTGCGGTAAACACCACTGCCAATACTATCCGTCCTGCTTTTGAATTTATCAAAACCAAGCCCTCTTGTTCCATTGTGTCTTCAGTCTTTCTTATGTGCTTAAAAGACCGCGTGCTTGCCTTTGGTGACTGCGCCGTCAATCCCAATCCTACAGCGCAGCAACTGGCAGAAATCGCCATAGCTTCGGCGCATACTGCCAAGGTATTTGGCATTGAGCCACGCGTTGCCATGCTTTCCTATTCTACAGGAACATCAGGCAAGGGCGCTGACGTGGATATAGTTATTGAAGCAACCAAGATTGCAAAAGAAATAGCTCCAGAGTTACTCTTGGAAGGCCCCATTCAATACGATGCTGCCATCGATCCCGACGTAGCACGTACTAAATTGCCTGATAGCCAAGTGGCAGGACGCGCCACAGTCTTTGTTTTCCCTGATTTGAACACAGGAAATAACACCTATAAGGCTGTGCAACGTGCCGCTGACGCCGTAGCTATTGGTCCTGTTTTGCAAGGTTTGAACAAGCCCGTGAACGACTTATCTCGTGGTTGCACTGTGGCTGATATTGTGAATACTGTGGCGATTACCGCTATTCAAGCGGCTGCAGAAAAAAAATAATAACTTAATCTTCGAGGAATGTATGAAAATTCTTGTAATCAATGCCGGTTCGTCTTCTTGTAAGTATCAGCTTTTTGAAATGGCAGATAAGTCTGTCTTGTGTTCTGGTATTGTGGAACGTATCGGTGCCAGCAAGGGCAAACTCGCACACAAATTGTATCCAGACAGCGACAAAGAAGAAAAAATTGTTATTGAAAATGCCTATCCTACACATGTAGAGGGCATGGAAGCTGTCATTGCCTTACTTACCGATGCTGAAAAGGGTGTTATTAAGGATATTTCCGAAATTTCCGTCATTGGTCACCGTGTTCTGCACGGCGGTGAAGACATTAAGCAACCTGTGCTTATTGATGAAAATGTTAAAGAAATCGTCCGTAAGTATATCCCTCTTGGACCTTTGCACAACCCTGCCAACCTTATGGGTATTGAAGTGGCAGAAAAGTTACTTCCCGGTATTCCGAATGTGGGTGTATTCGATACAGAATTTGGCTCTAGCATGGACCCAGAAGCCTTTATCTATCCTTTACCTTATGAGATTTACGAAAAGCATAACGTGCGTCGCTACGGCTTCCACGGTACATCACATAAGTATGTAGCTAAAAAGACAGCTGAATTCCTCGGTAAACCTCAAGCTGAATTGAATTCTATCACCTTGCACTTGGGCAACGGTTCTTCTGCCTCTGCTGTA
>CAYJFR010000204.1:0-3855 GCA_964369335.1 uncultured Desulfovibrionaceae bacterium
GGCATAAGCATTTATTCAATGAATTTGGTATAGCTTTGCGTAAAAGTTCCATGTACAGGGAATCTACAGAATATTATTTGAAAGCTTTGGAATTGACACAAGGCGATGAAAATCTTTTCTTCAATTTGGCTCGTACCTATTTTGAATTGAAAGACTATCCCAACTGTATGGAATATCTTATTAAGGTGTTAGAGCTTGCACCGCAGCATGAAACAGGATTGAAGTTTTTGGACTGGATGCAGCGCAAAAACCTTGTTCCCGCTACATATGCAAGTAAAGTGGCAAAATTTAAACAGTCGTAGAAAAGGTTCTTTGGGCATATTGTGAAAAAATGGCTTTTGCGTAAGAGAAAAGAAGATATAAATGAGGCTGTTGACGTAAGTTCTTCCATTTCCTTGGGCGAATTGCATGTTTTTTCCGCGCTGTCATCAGCAACGACACAAGAAGCTGGAAAAGCCAATGCTTTGGGTATTTCCTCTTTATTATTGCATATTTTGCAATTACGCAATATTGTCACGGAAAGTGATATACAAGAATATCTTTCGCCCAATTTACGTCTTTTAGCCCCTCTCGAACTTTGGCCAGGTTTAAATCAAGCTGCCGATATTTTAGCACAAAAGCTTATAGACGGAAAAAAAGTCGCCGTTTGGGGCGATTATGATGTGGACGGCATCACCTCTACAGCCTTGGTGCTGGATGTGCTTGCCGCTCATGGATATGCTGGCATTGCGCATATTCCCGACAGATATACTGAAGGCTATGGGCTTAATATTCCTTATATTGAAAAGCTTGCCGCAGAAGGCGTAGACACCATTTTAACGGTGGACTGCGGTATTTCTGATACGGCTGCCATAGCCCATGCCAAAGAACTTGGTTTAACCGTGGTCGTTTCTGACCATCACCTACCACCAGAAATTATTCCTCAAGCGGACGCCATTTGTAATCCGCGCATGGGCGAGTGTCCTTGTCAAGACCTTGCCGGTGTGGGCGTGGCGTTTTTCCTTATGTGCGCCGTGAACAAAGCTTTGCAAAAACACAGCGGTATTACGTATGATATGCGCTCAGTGCTTGACCTTGTGGCTTTAGGAACTCTTGCCGATGTGGTGAATTTACAAGGGCAAAACCGTATTTTAGTGAAAAACGGCTTGCTTGTCATCACAACGGCTCTTCGCCCAGGGCTTGCGGCATTAAAAAGCGTTTGTAAATTTGATATTGCCGCCAAATTGGGAGCAGGGCAAATAGTCTTTTCTTTGGCGCCGCGCATCAATGCCGCAGGACGCATGGGGCATGCCAGTGTGGCTTTAGATTTACTACGCAGTACAGATTTTGACAGCGCCTTACCCTTGGCGCAGAAGCTCGACGCGCTTAATACAGAAAGGCGCAAGGACGAAGAACGCATTCATCAAGAAGCACGCGAACAAGCCTTAGCACAAAAAGATAAAATGGGGCTTGTGCTGTATGGCAAAGATTGGCATCAAGGCATCATTGGCATTGTTGCTTCACGCATTGTAGAAGAATTTTACAAGCCTACACTGATTTTATGTGACGGCATGATGGGCATAAAAGGCTCTGGACGCTCCATTAAAGAATTTCACTTGCACGAGGGCTTAAGCTCCTTATCAGATTTACTTTTAAGCTATGGCGGGCACAAATTGGCTGCTGGTTTGAGTTTAGCTGTGGAAAATCTTGAGGCTTTAAGCATACGCTTTGACGCCATTGTGCGCGAAAGTTTGAACAATACCTTGCCTTTGCCTAGTTTAACGGTGGATGCTGTGGTGGACTTTTCTTCTGCCAGTAACGCTATTTTCTTACGTGAGCTAGAATTGCTTCAGCCTTTTGGTATGGGCAATGCGGAACCTGTGTTTGCTTCGCCTGCGCTGTTGGTAAAGAAAATGCGTTATATTGGCTATAATAAAGAGCATGTTTTCTTGGAAGTGCTTGATGAGAGCACAGGCATCACCCTCCATGCCAAAGCTTGGCGCAAAGCGGCTGAGTTTAGTACATCCCTGACAAATTCTTATGTTTACCTTGCCTATACCCCGCTTATAAATACCTATAATGGTGTGGCTTCGGTGGAAGTGCGCATAAAAGATTGGATGCGCAAAACTGATACATAGGCGCGTGTGCGTGGGGGCTTGTAGACAATACACAAAAAAACCCTTATATAAAAAAGCCTGTTGCCTCTTATGAAGAAGTTGCAATTCCAAGTAAAAAAGTATACTATTAAATGTTTCAAGTGTGGAATTGTAAAGACTTTATAAGAGTGTTACTTTTATTTGAGACTTGAAATACGGCAAAATAGTATATGATCTTTGTTAATTTTTTGTAGAACTGTCTGTAAAGAGCTTTTCCATTTAAAGAAGAGAAACTTTATGGAAAGAAAGAGGAGTATCTATGCCAAATTGCCCGCAATGTGGTGCTCATATATACGGTGAAGTAGAAGAACATGGTTTGTGTACAACGTGCCATGCCAAAAGGACAGCCTATCCTGTGGCGCAAGATGTGCAAACTTCCCATTCGCAAGCCAAGGTGGAAGTTATAGAGGCTGAAATTATTGACGAAGGTCATGAGCAAAGGCAAGGTTATGCTGGCTCTGGAGATGCCTATGGCAATGTTAATGGTTTTGGGCGTGTGCATGGTCGCGGTTGGCAACAGAGTGGTGCTTTTGGGCATGCGTCCAGAGAGCTTTCTTGTTTGCCTGGGCTTATAACTCTTGTTTTAGGGGTGAGCCTTGGTTTTCAGTTGGGCTTTTTAGCAAGTCTTGGTTTTTTCTTTTTCTATGTGGTAGGTTCTGCTCTTGCAATGGTTGTCACATTGCGTAGAACACTTATGGGAAAAAAGGTTTTTGTATGGTTAAATCGTGCTTTGGTGTGGATTTGTGCTTATGCCATTGCTTTTAATTTAGCTGTTTAACATTTATATATTTTTTGAGGAGAAAGGCATGGCAAGAGTAGAGCTTGGCGAACGTTCAAAACTCGTAGACACATTTTTTGTTATGGAAATTCTGGATCGTGCACAATGTATGCAACGAGAAGGTATTGATGTTATTCACTTTGAGGCGGGTGAGCCTGATTTTGACACACCTCAAGGTATTGTGGATGCGGGTAAGGCGGCGCTTGATGCTAAATGTACACATTACACAGCATCTCAAGGCATGGTAGAATTGCGCGAAGCCATAGCCGAGCATTATTTAAATTTATATAATGTCACTATTTCTCCAGATCAAGTACTTGTTTTTCCAGGTACATCCATTGGTATAAAATTGCTTTTTGACGCTTTGCTTGACCCTCAAGATGAAGTTATTTTAGCCAACCCTTCGTATGCCTGTTACAGCACTTTTGTCAAAGAGTCTGGCGGCACCGTGAAAGAAGTTCTCACCTATGAAGAAGAAGGCTTTCAATACCGTCCCGAAGATGTAAAAAAAGCCGTTACGGAAAAAACCAAGGCGATTTTCATCAACTCTCCTGCCAATCCTACGGGTATTGTCATGGAAAAAGAGCGTATGCAAGCTTTAGCCGCCATTGCTGACACTGGCCCGCTTATTGTTTCTGACGAAATTTATCACCGTTTGTCTTATGGTGAAGGTAAAGACCATTGTATTTTAGAATTTACACAAAATGCTGTGGTTGTGGGAGGCTTTTCAAAGGCCTATGCCATGACTGGTTGGCGTATGGGCTTTTTGATTGTGCCGCCGCATTTTATACGTCCGCTCATTGCCTATATGCAAAGATTTTTGCTTTCTACAAACACCATGTCGCAAATGGCCGCCATACACGCATTGCGCACAGCCAATGACGATGTAATTCGTATGCGTGATATTTATAATGAGCGTCGTATTTACGCCATTGCCACTTT
>CAYJFR010000205.1:0-3843 GCA_964369335.1 uncultured Desulfovibrionaceae bacterium
CGCTTTCCCATTGGTACACTTCGCTCTTATACGAAAAACACCCTAAAATGCTTCCTAAGCTCTATGAGGCGTGTACACTACGCGCCATAGAGTGTATGATTGCAAGCTATGCCCCCGCATGCACGCATATTGTACTACATACGCCTCCGCCCTCCATGCATGTTGATTTACTGCGAAAAACTCTGCACGCCTATTGTCACAATAGCGGGAAAATATTTCACGACCTTTCTCACAAGCAAAAAGCATTTTGCATAACTCTCCCCACATGGCGCAAATGTTCCCCTTTTGCGCGGGAAAACCTCAAAAAATATTTGCACTATCTGCCCTACTCTTGCCAAGCCTTATTGCGCCTTGGGCATTGGCTTTGGTCTTTACGCCGCGTCTTAGGCAAGGCGCGTCAAAAACCATGTCATAAGCCTTTCCCCTCTGCCAAAAAGCATGTCAGTATAGGCACCTACTTTCCCCATATACAGCTTGAAAAAGCCCAGCAAGGCGTCTTTTACTCGCATTATTTTGAAAGCCTCCATACACTTTTAGACAAAGCTGTACAAAACAAAGACTTGCATATACATTGGCTTTTGGTGCGTGTGAATTCGGCGCAATGCACATTAAGTGAAAGTATTACTTTAAAGGAAGGTTTACAAAGAGCGGCAATACAAGAACACAGGACAGAATCTTTTCACTATGTGGAAGAGTTTTTATCTTACAAAGATATAGGGGCGGCGTGTGTGCGCTTTATACGTTTGGCACGGCAAGCAAAACGCATAGAAAAAGATACAGCGCCCCTCTTTATTTTAAAGCAAGAAGGACAAGAGGAAAAACAAGGGAACATGCCTTTATGGGAATATATGCGTGAGTACTGGCAAGAGTCTTTTTATGGCTGGCGTTGTTTAGAACGTGCCTTACAAAGACGCGCCTTTTTAGCCTACGCCCAAGACCTTTCTACAACGCAGAATAAACACGCATGGTCGCTCTTGGTTTGGGAAAATTGCCCTTGGGAACGACAATTTACACAAGCTATGCACGAGGCTTTCCCACAAAGCCCTGTATATGCCATGCAACACAGTTGTGTGCGCCAAGCGGATTTTCGCTATTTTGACGCCAAGGAAGTGTTCTTTGCCCCTCAGCCCAGCGTACAACAAAATATGTTTCCTGATATGTTTTGCGTCAATGGTCTGCACGCCAAGCAACTTTTACAAAAAAGCATTCCTCAAGAAAGGCTGATCATCACAGAAGCCTTACGCTATTTGTATTTAACGCAGTGTGAGCCTTTCAAGCATAGCACCAAGCCTAAAATTAAGCACCTTGTGCTCCTCAGCTCCTACTTTCCTGACGAAATAGACGCACAAATACGCACCCTCGCCGCATGGCTTGGCACAAAATCCAAGCTCAGCCAACAACTACATATACATATAAAGGCTCACCCACACACAGATGTACGCCCTTTTTTGCAAAAGTATCGTCTTGAAACACACAGATTTTCTTTTTTCACCCAGCCCCTAGAACAGCTTTGGCAACAATGCCATACATGGCATAATGAAGGGCAAGGCGTCTTTTTTTGGTGTGCCAATTCCACCACCGTCACTTTAGAGCTTGGGCATATGCAAGCCTGCTTTTGTGTACAGCGTGCGGAAAAGGACTTTAACTTCTGCCCGTGGCACGACCTTGCAGAGCATTTTTATGTGCACGATGCCCTCACGCTGGAGCACGCCTTACATGAAAATGCTATTCCCCCCTTGCCGAGAAACTTTTTTGCCCTGAATACAGCTTTAAATGCGTGGAAGTCCTTTCTTGGTATTGCCTAAAGTACGGCTTTCAGTATATAAGAACCAAGGCATAATGAACGGACGTCTCTTCATTCTGAAATACTTAAATATGCCTATTACTTAAAGGTTGTAATCGTGCCCATAGTGACTTATCCTGGCCCCGGATGTATTGTAGAGTTTATGGAGGCCAATGTTCCGCAAATCGCGCTTGTTACAGAAGAACAAGGGGGTAAATTACGCCTTTTACTTCCCAACAGACGCGAAACCCGTTTGAGCGTTAACAGACTGCTCCCCTGGTCTGGCCCTGTTCTTTCTGATATAAGCAGTAAAGAAAAAAATATTCAAGCTCTTGAGACGCATAAGCAACAGCGCAAAGTTCTTGAAGAACAGGTTACCGTCTTAGACGTATGGGATATGTCACAAGGGGAAATAGAAAAAGCCCCTGCCTCATGGTTTGCCGAGCTCTTCGAACAAGACCCTTCCATAGACACCATTGCCGCCTACGGACACGCCCTTTTACATTGCAAAAGCCATTTCAAATTTCAAAATCCGCATTTTGAAGTGTATTCTGCCTTTGTGGTAGAATCTCGCCTTGAAGAGCAAAGAATCATTCGTGAGCGCGAAAACCTTATTTCTGGCGGTGTAGCCTTTTTCCGCATTCTCTGGGATGTGTGGAGTAAAAAACGCACGCTTCCCCTCAAAGATTCTGACGAATGGCCAAAGCCCCAAGTCACAGAGCATCTGGAAAAGGTGCTCTACTCACGTATAGCCGACCCTGAAAGCAGTGAGTTTGAAAGTGTTTGGCGCAGTTTGGTGAAAGGTTTACCCGAAATGCAGCATATGGCATTGCATTTAGCCACAGCTTGGGGACTTGTGCCGCCGCATTATAATTTTTGGCTTGACCGTGCAGATTATATGGCAGGAGACGCTTGGTCAGAAGCTTTTAACGCCAGTCTTGAGCCCATGCTCGAAAGCATTGCGCAAGCCACTGTCACTGAAGAACTGCCTTTTGTCAGTGTGGACGGTATCACCACCAAGGACATTGACGACGCCTTTTATATAAGCAAGGACGAAGAGGGCACATATACGCTACAATTGGCTTTAGCCTGCCCTGCTCTGCTTTGGCCTTTTGAATCTGCCCTTGATAAAGCCGTTATGCGCCGCGCTACATCGCTGTATTTACCGGAAGCCACCTATCATATGTTGCCCGAAATCCTCGGCACAGATATGCTCTCTTTACGTGCCGGCGAAGTGCGCCCTTCTTTTTGTGTGCGTTGCTGTATAGACGCTCAAGGCGCTATTGTTTCCTGTGAACCATCGGTGCAATGGGTCAAGCTTGCGGCTAATCTTACCTATGAAGATTGCGAAGCTGTACTTAATGACGCCGAAAATACGTCCAATGCCGCCTCACCCTATGCCCAACAAATGCGCCTTGGTGAAGAACTTGCTATTTTACGCCAGCAAGCGCGCATAACCACAGGTGCTGTGGTCATGGATAAGCCAGACAATAAAATCCTCTTGCACCATGATGAAGAACGTGGGCATGACGTGCGCGTTTCTGTGGAAGAACTGCCTTTAACACCGCGCGCGCAATTACTTGTTTCAGAAATGATGGTGCTGACCAGTACCGCCATGGCTCTATGGGCCAAAGAGCGAGAATTGCCTTTATTGTATCGCACGCAAGATGTGGCTCTTCCTAAAGAATATGCCGGTATTTGGACACAGCCGCACCATATGGCGCGTATTATCCGTTCTTTAATACCTTCTTCCCTAGAGCTAACACCGCGCCCCCACGCAGGGCTTGGGGTCAGTGCGTATGTGCCCATCACCTCACCCTTGCGACGCTATCCTGACCTTATTAATGAGGCGCAAGTTATACATTTTCTTTTGCACGGCACGCCGCGCTTTAGCAAAGAACATATGGAAAAACTGTTACCTCTTTTACACTTACGTATGGACGCCACTGGTCAAGTACAAAGATTTCGTCCCCGTTATTGGCGCTTACAATATATGCGTCAAGAAGGGGATAAAAAATGGTGGGATGCTGTCATTACGGAAGAAAATGACAATTTCGCCA
>CAYJFR010000206.1:0-3810 GCA_964369335.1 uncultured Desulfovibrionaceae bacterium
GGCGCCAGCATGGAAGATCTTGTTTTCCGTGATTACAAAGACTTTGATATGAATGGCAATAAAGTAGGTATTGGTCAGCTAGAAGTGGTTGACTTGAGCATTCTTGATAAGGTGAAAGATGGCTTATATGCTGAAATCACTCGCGTAAAAGGCGAGGGACGTCATAGCGTATTCTTACTTCTCACAGATATCATGAAAGAAGGCTCTGAAATGCTTATCGTTTCTGACGACGCTACCGTTGTTGAAAAAGCCTTTGGTGTGAAAGCAGAAGGTACTTCCGTATGGCTTGACGGCGTTATGAGCCGCAAAAAGCAAGTGGTGCCAAACTTTGAAAAAGCTTTTAAATAGTATGTTTTTCCCAAAAACTTTCTTTGTGTAGGGAGTTTTTACCACAACAAGAGTTAAGCCGCTTTTCTATTGTGAATAGAAAGGCGGCTTTTGTTGTTATGAGCTTATTTGGGGCTTATTTTTTACGCGGAAGCTTTATATAGGTTAACGTGGCTGCCACAAGGAAAGTCAAGCCTTCGCTGAGGGGCAATGCCAGCGCAACACCTGTAAAGCCAAAATGTTTTGGCAAAATCCACAAGAAAAAGACGGGTAAAATAAGGGTGCGTAAAAGGGCTATACTGGCGGACGCGCCTGCTTGAAGTAGCCCTGTGAAAAAAGCTGTCATGATAATATTAAGCCCGCAAAAGAAAAACATAAAGCGTGAAATTTCCATAAAGCGTAGAGCAAGGTCAATGCTTTGTGGATTGCCCTCTATAAAGGTGGCAATAAGCGCGTGAGGATAAAGAGTCATGGCTAAAAAGCATATAAGGCAGACGGTAAAGACACAGCCACTGCCCGAAAATAACAAAGAGCGTGTGCGCCTGTGCAGATTGCAAGCGTGATTGGCGCTGACAAGAGGGCTTAAAGAATCACTGAAGCCGTAGGCAAGCATCAGGCAAAACCAGTTAATATAGGAGATGATGGTAAATGCCGCCACACCGTATGGGCCTTCAAGGCGTATGATGGTGATATTTATAATGATAATAACAAGCCCTGTAGAAGCTTCATTGATCATTTCTGAAATGCCATTCCAGATACTTTGAAGCACTTCAAGCCATGAACCTACACGGCGTGTGAAATAAAGGCGTCGTTCTTGCTTTGAAAACCAATAGCCCACAATATAAAACAGCAGGGCAAAAGTATTGCTGATACCTGTGGCGAGCGCCGCACCAAAAATACCCCAAGGCAGATAAGCCACAAGAAGATAATCCAAGAAAATATTTATGACTGCCGCAAAAGCAAAACCCAGTGAAGCGAGGTTCGGGCGTTCGTCCACACGCAAAAAATAAGAGAGGACATAGGCCATAATCATGGTAGGAAAAAAGGGCGCTATGGTTTGTAAATAGGTTATGGCGTCCGTTTTCAAGGTGGTATCTGCACCTAAAATTTGTACTATTTCTTCGGCAAAAATATAGCAAAGGCTCGATAGGGTTATACTGAACATAACACCAGCACTCATTATTTTTGTATAAACGGCTTTGGCACTGTGAATGTCTCCACGTCCTAAATAGGCGGCGCAACGCACACTTCCCCCTGTGGCAAGAGCAATGGCAATGCCCACCACCAAGGAAAAAGTGGGCCAAATGATATTGAGTGAGGCTAAAGCCAATTCACCTACATATTGACCTACAAAAATTCCGTCTACAATACCAGCAGAAGAAATGAGTAAAAAGGAAAATGTCCACGGAAGACTGTAGCGGAAAAACATGCTCACCACAGGAGCGTGGAGCATGTCGGTAGATTTGGTGTGACTGTTCATAATTGTCTCGTATGAAAAAGAAAAAAGCGGAGTGAAACTCACCCCGCTTCTATAATTGTATGGCTTTTTATTTCTAATAAGCTTTTATATAGTCGTCCAGACTTTCTACGGAGCAATTTTTGCTCACCCAAAAAGCCGAAGCCCACACCATAAGTGCCGTGGCTTGCGTATCATCAAGACGCTTGATTTTTGCCTCTAAGGGAGCTTTACCGGCGCCGTGCTTTAAGTGCGCATTGCCCACGTCGCACGCATCCATAACACGTAAATGCAAATATGATTGACGTGTGTGGTCTGGCAAAAGCTTTAAATCCTTGTGAGCCTCGACAATGGTCTTGAGTTCAGCAGGAGAAAAGGTATTCTTTATGCTTGCAATGGCTCGAAAAAAAGTATCCACAGCCCAAGGCAAAATAAACTCTGCTCCGGCGCTTTTTGTTCGGAAATAATCTTTCAGCCAACGTTCTTGATCGCTACTAATGCGAGCTGCTACTTGCGGCATATGTTACCTCATATAAATTCTGCCCTGTGGGGCGTCAATACACAAATATATAAACCACTAAAAAAAGTGGATAATTATAAAAGCGCGTAAAAACTACGCGCAAAGTCTCTGTTCTTTGTTTATCCTATACAAAAGAAAAATAATATTCAAGAAAAAATCTAGAAAATATCTTGCATGGTGTATACTGAGCCTGCTTGCTGTTTTGTGAGCCATTTGGCGGCACGTACAGCGCCTTGGGCAAAGGTTTCGCGTGAGTGGGCTTGATGGGTTACTTCAATGCGTTCGCCTGCGCCCATAAAGTACATGGTATGCACGCCTACTACATCGCCGCCGCGTATGGTTTGTATGCCCATTTCTTTTTTGGGACGCTCACCAATAATGCCTTCACGATGGTAGCAAGCTACGTCTTTCAATGCCCATTGACGCGCTTCAGCAAGGCATTCCGCCAATTTAAGGGCAGTTCCGCTGGGGGAATCTTTCTTACGATTATGATGTAATTCCACCATTTCCATATCATAATCTTCGCCGAGCATTTCCACAAGCTGGGGTAAAACTTTAAGTAATACATTAACACCTATGCTCATATTGGGCGCCCAAAAAATGGGGTTTTTTTGCGCCAAGGCGTTCAAGGTATTTTTTTGCTCTTCATTAAGACCCGTTGTGCCAATGACAAGACCATTGCCATATTTTGCGGCTACTTCTGCCAAAGCTAAGGTGGCTTCTGGTGAGGTGAAATCAATGATGACGGCAGTGGGGTGCTGACTCAAGAGTTCTTCTGAAGAGGTGGACACGGCACAAGGAAAGTGTGTACCTAGGTGAGCATAGTCTGGATGTTCGAGCAAGCCCACAAGTTCGCATTGTGGGTCTGCATGTACAAGTTCTACAAGGGTTTTTCCCATACGCCCACAAGCGCCTGTAATAATAATCGGTGTTGCCATAGTGCTTTTCCTTTTAGCTGTTTGAAGGGGATATATTATAAAAGTGAACCCTGTTCATTACTAGGTGTCTTTTGGACAATCTTGTGAACCTGAGGCTTTTCTTCAGTTCTTTGCGCTGTCAGTTGTGCTGTGCTTTCTTGCGAGACAGGAGCACTTGTTTGTTCTTGGCTTTGACACAGTTGTAAAAACTCTTCTTCGCTCACAATGGCAATACCAAGTTTCTGAGCTTTTTCAAGCTTTGAACCTGCATTTTCTCCGGCTATAAGATAGTCAAGTTTTTTGCTGATACTGCCTACGACTTCAGCACCAGCTTGCTCAGCGTGGGCACTGGCTTCATGGCGCGCCATGCTCAACGTGCCTGTAAAGAGCACCTTTTTTCCAAAAATAGCAGATTTTGCGGCTGTAGTAAGGGCATCTGATACTTCAGCTTGCGGGTCTAGCTGAAGTTCTTTGAAGCGTGCTAGAAGTTGTTTATTGCTTTCGCTTTGAAAATACTTTTCTAAGGACGCCGCCATTTCCGGCCCAATATCTGGAAGGCGCATAAGCTCTTCAGCGTTTGCTTTGGCTAA
>CAYJFR010000207.1:0-3783 GCA_964369335.1 uncultured Desulfovibrionaceae bacterium
GCCATTCAAGCGCTCTCCCAACTGAGCTACAACCCCATGTGGTGTGAAAGGGAATATGTACTAAAGAGGGCTTTCTGTCAACAAGAAAAATGTATTTTTTGAAAAAAAGTTACAAAAAATATACAATAGAAAAATATTTCTGTAATATTAGTATATTATCTTGTTTTTTTGTTGAAAGAAAAACCCTGTACGTATATCGTAAAAAGTCATTTTAATTGTGTTGTGAGACGACTTGCTGCGAGTTTTGCAGTTTTTCCTCTAGGCATAAGCACGCTTTTAAGGCTGAAGCCAGTTTGGCGTGGCGAAAGGTGTATTGTTCTTTGAGTAAACGTTGCGGTAGGCACTTTTGCCCTTTAAGGATAAGTTCGTCGGCCATTTCCCCTAAAAGGAGGCGCGCCGCCATATCTGGCACACGGAAAAAAGTCGGTTTTTGGAGCAGGTTGCCCAGAGTATTCACAAAATGTTGCATGGACTCTGGGTGAGGGCTGCATATATTATACACGCCTTCGGATTTGCGCTGAAGAATATGCAAGAGGCTGTGCGCCACATCATCCACATGTACCCAGCTCATAGGTTGATTGCCAGAACCAACGACGCCGCCCATATTATAATAGAAGGGGCGTATCATAGAGCGCAAAAAACCAGCCAAAGGCGCTTGTTTACAAGGTTTTTGAGGTAAGGCATTTTGTGGGTTGAAAGGCGTTTTCTCACTCCAAGCATGGCCAAGAACAGGGGCAAGGCGTAAGGTGCATATAGGCACGCCAAGCTCTTTAATAGGCGTGCTTGCCTCTTCCCATTGGGCGCAGACATCAGAGAGAAAGCCCTTGCCTAGCCCTTGTATTTCATAGGAGGTTTGCGCGCTTTGGGCAGTGCGTAGGGTTTTTTCGGTGCACGTAGGGGCTGAAAGATAGTGATTCCATACGCCATAATATCCGCAGGCAGAGGCTTGAATAACCTGCTCTGGCAGAGGGATGCTTTCTTTTTTCATTTGTATCAAAGCAGAGGTCAGCGCTTGAGTAGCATTAAGGCGGCTGGCTAAAATGCTTTTTTTGCGCGCCTTTGTCCAACGCTTTTGCCCAATATTTTCACCTATAAGATTAATGACGACATTGCACTCTGTCAGTAAGGGTATAAGTGTTTGAGGCGCGAAGCCGTCCCAATGAGTATGTTGACAATGAGAGGCTTCTGTTGTGTATAGGGGCGTGTGTGTATGTCGTCCACGGCGTGATGTGCTCACCACGGTATAGCCGTTTTTTTGCAGCGCTGCTGTCATGTGTTGCCCTAAAAAGCCGCAGCCACCAAGGATAAGTATATGCATAAAAACTCCTTTGCCTATGCAGACAGAAAAACACGTTCAAAAAGGATAATTACACATAACAGAAATTTACAAAAAATAAAACAGGCGAAAAGTGTCTGCTCATTCTCTTTTATAATAAAAAATAGTGAGAATACGTCTTTATGAGGAAAAAAAGAGTAAAAGCGGTTTTTTTTATGCAAAATATTTTTAAGGTATGGCAGTGTATACTTTTTCTTATGGCACTGCTAAGGTGAAGATTTATTTATATAATTTTGTGGTAGGCTGTGAGTTGTTTTACTGTGCTTCGCGCTGTTTTGAGGTACGCGAAGCACGTTAGAACTAGAGCGGCGCACTAGCAAATTCTGGGAAGTTGATCGCCCTCTAGCATAGAAAGCAAGCGTTTACCGCCAATATCTGTTTTTAAAATAACCTGTCCAGCACGCGAGAGGCCTTCTTCTGGGGCTTGCACTGTGCCTATACGTGTTGCTTGCTGTCCATAAGGGCTTGTGCGCATGGCGGCAAGTGTGGCTTCTGCTTCTGCGGCAGGCACGATGCAAATCAGTTTGCCCTCATTGGCAAGATAGAGCGGGTCTAAGCCCAAAAAGGACGCGCCATTGCGCACAGAGTCGTCAATGGGAATACTACTTTCCTCCAAATGAATGCACACTTGGGACTGCTCGGCTATTTCGTTTAAAGTGGTGGCAAGTCCGCCGCGGGTAGGGTCGCGCAAGACATGCACATGCTCTTTATGAGATACAGCTTGTAATATACTTTCCACCATATGGTTGAGGGGGGCGGAATCAGAAGCCACATCACTCACAAAGGATAAGCCCTCACGCTGTGCCATAATAGTCAGCCCATGATTTCCTACAGCGCCGCTCACAAGCACCGCATCGCCCACTTGTGCCTGAGAGCCAGAGGTGGGATATGGGGTGATAATGTCGCCAATGCCTGTGGTATTGATAAACATCTTATCACACATGCCGCGCGGTACGACCTTAGTATCACCTGTAACAATTTGGACATCCGCTTCTTTGGCGGCGCGTGCCATATCAGCCACTATGGTTTCTAGTAGGTCAAGGTCAAGCCCTTCTTCCAGAATAAAAGCGCAAGTTAAATAGCGCGGTTTTGCGCCGAGCATAGCCACATCATTAACCGTACCGTGTATGGCAAGGGTGCCAATACTGCCCCCAGGAAAGGTCAGCGGTGTGACGGTGTAAGAATCTGTGCTCATGGCAAGAGGGCCTTGCATGGGGAGTAAAGCCGCATCGTCCATACGTGCCAAAATTTCATTGGAAAAATGGCGGAAAAAGCATTGCTGTATAAGGCGCTGAGAGGCTTTGCCACCGCTGCCGCAGTCTAGTAATAAAGTGCTATTCTTTGTCATATTAATTTCCCAAACGGTATTTATAGTAGGCGGCGCAAGAGCCCTCGGTGGACACCATACAAGGACCAATGGGCTTGGCTGGGGTGCAGGCTTTTCCAAAAAGTGGGCAGTCGGGAGGCAAAAGCTTGCCTTTGAGCACATCACCACAGCGACAGCCAGCAAGGGGCTTTACGTCTGGTAAGGTCATGCCAAGGGTGAGCAGAGCGTCGCGGTGTTCAAAGGCTGGAGCTAAAACCAGACCGCTTTCAGGTATGCGACCAATACCGCGCCAAAGGGCATGGGCGGGCATAAAAACTTGTTCTAAAATGGCCTTGGCTTTGGGATTGCCTTGGGCGTCTACAGCGCGCTGATAGGCATTTTTTATGCTAAAGCTGTGCTGTTGTATTTCTTCTGCCATCATCACAAGAGCGAGAAGAATGTCCGCCGCGTCAAAACCTGCCACAATGCCCGGCGTTTTATAGTCGGCTAAAAAAGCGTAAGGCTCAAGCCCAAGAATAGTAGACACATGCCCCGGAAGTAAGAAAGCGTCTACTTGACATGTTTCGTCGTCGAGTAAGGCTTTGAGGGCTGGCGGAACCAATTTATGACAAGAGAAAACAAGTAAGTTTTGCACTTGTTGTTGTTCTGCCATAAGCAAGGTTGCCGCCACGGTGGGCGCTGTTGTTTCAAAACCAATACCCAAAAAGACTACGGTATCATGCGGATTTTTTTGGGCTAAAGCTATGGCATCAAGAGGGGAATAAATGATTTCCACACGCGCGCCGGCTGCCATAGCGTGTTTGAGGCTTTGCCCATCAGGGCCAGGAATACGCAGAACATCGCCAAAGGTTGCCACAATAACATTTTCTTTACCAGCAAGAGCTAAGAAAGTAGCTACTTCTGCGTCGTGAGTGACGCAAACAGGACAGCCTGGGCCAGAAAGATGTATAATATTTTCTGGTAAAAGATCACGTAAGCCACTGTGAAAAATAGAAACTGTATGTGTACCGCACACTTCCATAAAACGTAATTGAGTGCCGTCAAGAAGCCTTTTAAGCTTTTCTAAAAGCGCCATGCACGTTTTGGGATCTTTAAAAGCACGAGAAAAATCCATGAGGCA
>CAYJFR010000208.1:0-3780 GCA_964369335.1 uncultured Desulfovibrionaceae bacterium
TGGCATGGTTGATTTATCTCATTTGCTATTTAGTGGTGACAATATGGCGTACTTGCAACTACATGCACGCAAACTTTAGCATTGTAGTACAAAACGACTTATCTTAAAGAAGTGTGGGCTTGGCGTCAAGAAGAATATGCGGTGTGTTTTTGAGGTAAATTTTTTTGTGGGGGGAGAAAAACGTCAAAAAAATGGGCACTGCCTAAAAAATGTCTATTAGGCGTGCCCATTTTTAAGGCAGGTATGAGAAGTAATTGTTAGCCTTTAGGAATGCCCACGCCGTCCAAGGTGTCTACATCCTTGGTTTGTACGCATTCACCGTCATGCTTATCAAAATATTGAACGTCCCAATAGTCCATTTGTACGGTTTTGCCTACAAATTGTTCGTAAAGGTCTTTATTACCATATTCAATTTGAATGGTTTCTTCTGTTCCATTATTGTCAAAGGTCATGTACGAAGCATTATGGGCTTCAAAGATTTTTTTCACGGTAACAGTAGCCATTTTTGGGTCAGAGTACATGCTAGGGCATACATCTTCAGCTGTTTGTGGGGGCGTTGTAGTTGTATATGTGTCAAAAAGGGCTGTGGTACAACCGTCATCTGATATAGCCTCCATATTGGGGTTCTGCTGTATAACAATAGTGCTGTTGTCAGCGCTGAGAGTAATATCATAGAACATACCTCCCGCATTACGGCTTTCTAAGTTGTCCATGACAGCTACTATATTACAGATTTCTGTATCTTGGTTATCTACGAAACTTGCTCTGAAATGGGCAATACCCATGTGATTGACGTCAACATTGTTGATGTGAACGCAAACTTCTTTGTTTTCAGTGCAATATTCTCCCCACCAGCTGACATCTTCAGCAGAGGAAGTGTTGGGGCAGCTGACAAAAAGCCCCAAGGTAATAAGGTATAAGCTTAATAACTTTTTCATATATATCCTAAAATAATGGGAGCATAAAAGAAGCTGACTTTAGCCCTTAGGAATGCCTACATTGTCCAAAGTGTTCACATCCTTGGTTTGTACGCATTCACCGTCATGCTCGTCAAAGTACTGTACGTCCCAATAATCCATTTGTACGGTTTTGCCTACAAATTGTTCGTAAAGGTCTTTATTGCCATATTCAATTTGAATGGTTTCTTCTGTTCCATTATTGTCAAAGGTCATGTACGAAGCATTATGGGCTTCAAAGATTTTTTTCACGGTAACAGTAGCCATTTTTGGGTCAGAGTACATGCTAGGGCATACATCTTCAGCTGTTTGTGGGGGCGTTGTAGTTGTATATGTGTCAAAAAGGGCTGTGGTACAACCGTCATCTGATATAGCCTCCATATTGGGGTTCTGCTGTATAACAATAGTGCTGTTGTCAGCGCTGAGAGTAATATCATAGAACATACCTCCCGCATTACGGCTTTCTAAGTTGTCCATGACAGCTACTATATTACAGATTTCTGTATCTTGGTTATCTACGAAACTTGCTCTGAAATGGGCAATACCCATGTGATTGACGTCAACATTGTTGATGTGAACGCAAACTTCTTTGTTTTCAGTGCAATATTCTCCCCACCAGCTGACATCTTCAGCAGAGGAAGTGTTGGGGCAGCTGACAAAAAGCCCCAAGGTAATAAGGTATAAGCTTAATAACTTTTTCATATATATCCTAAAATAATGGGAGCATAAAAGAAGCTGACTTTAGCCCTTAGGAATGCCTACATTGTCCAAAGTGTTCACATCCTTGGTTTGTACGCATTCACCGTCATGCTCGTCAAAGTACTGTACGTCCCAATACTCCATTTGTACGGTTTTGCCTACAAATTGTTTATAAAGTTCTTCATTGTCATATTCAATTTGAATGGTTTCTTCCTTACCATTGTTATCAAAAGTCATGTATAAAATGTGATAGGCTTCAAAGACTTTTTTCACGGTAACGGTAGTCATTTTGAGGTCAGAGCGTTCCCTAGGGCATGGATCGTCATTGTCTTGTGGGCGTGTGTATGTGCCAAAAAGGGCGGCGGTACAACCGTCATCTGGATCAATTTCCGTGTCTGGGTAGTGCGTTATAGTGAGAGTATCATCGTCAGCGCTGAGAATAAGTTCATAAAACATAAATCCTGCAGAGCGGCTTTTTAAGTCATCCATGGCAGGTACCATGTAACAAAGCTCTGTCTTTTGGCTGTCGACGAAGTATGCACTAAAGTGGGCAATACCCATTCTATTGATGTCGACATTGCTGATGTGAACGCAAGTTTCTTTGTTTTCAGTGCAATATTCTCCCCACCAATTAGCAGCTTCAGCAAAGGGTGGGTTGGCGATGCTGAGAAAAAGACCCAAGACCATAAGGCATAAGCTCAATAATTTTTTCATGAAATAGTCCTAGTGTTATGTATTATTTGGGGATTTCTACGTCGCCTATCATGTCAAACTCTATGCTTTCTGTGCATTGTCCGTCATGCTCATCAAAATATTGCACTTCCCAATATTTTACTTCTACATTCTGTCCCACAAATTTTTGGTAAATCTCTCTGTCGCCATAGCTTACCCGAACGGTTTTTTCTTCAAATCCGTCATCAAAGACCACATAGAAAGCATTATGAGCTTCAAAAGCCTTTTTTATAGTGGCATCGGTAGTGACAAGAGGGGATTGAAAATCTGGGCAATCGTCACTGGCAAAGCCCCATGTAGGGCTTACAAGACCTGCGCACAGTGTAAGCATACCAAGGGCAAGAAAATGTTTTTTCATAGAATTCTCCTAAAAAATGTTTCAAGGCGTGTCAGCAAAAAGCATTCCACTTTGACATAAATATTGGAGCTATCTCATAATTAAGATAGCTTCTAATACTCTTGAACTCTTACGCCGTTTACTTCGTATAACTCTATTTCTCGTGTACACCAATTGTCGTGTTCGTCGTAATATTGCGTATTTTTGTAAAGTACATTGACGGTTTTTCCACTAAGTTTTTGGAAAAATCCCAAAGAACCTTTGGGAATGAGAATGTAATCTTCTATGCCATTATGGGTATAGACTATGCTGCCAGAATCCATGATACTGGGCTCAAGTACATCTTTTATGGTGATGTCCATTTGTTTCATGGGAGATTGAGCTTCGGGGCAGAGATGGGCATATGTACCCACTATTTTATGCCCGCAGGGGAGCTTTGCTAAATTCTCTTCAGTGGCCTCTATAGGGAGTAGGGATACAATAATCGCAGGGCTAAGCTCATTAAAAGTAAATGTATATCCGTCACCTGCGGCATAATTATCGTCTTTTTCTTGAAATACAGCAGTAACGTTGCACCCTTCAATAGTTACGTCCAGAGTCCACTGTCCTTGCTCGTTGGGTTTTTCGCTGATATACGCCTGCATAGAGGATTTATTGTCATAACTGTAATAGTATCCCCATGGATATTTTTGGGCAAAAATCTCTTGGGGTGACAGCAAAAAGGCGCTTGTAAGTAGTATAAGTGCAAAAAAAGCTTTTTTCATACTCTATCTCTCCATAAAAAATTGTAGTGTCTCATAGAATAAAAATACAGCAAATGAGAGCAAGATGTTCTTCGTATTGTATTTTTATAAAACTCCAATGACGCTAACTAAGCAATTTTTGTACCATTTTTTTCATAAGAATGAAACGGAAAAACCTTGTAAAAAAAGGAGAGATGCGAACACCTCTCCCTTTTTTACAATAGCTTACCTACACGCCTTAAAACTCATAACAGCGCATAAGGTCTTCAATGGTCTCGCGACGGCGGATAAGACGATGATTACCGTCTTTGTC
>CAYJFR010000209.1:0-3745 GCA_964369335.1 uncultured Desulfovibrionaceae bacterium
AGGGGATGGTCATAGGGAGGCACGTAGAGCATGCCCATCTCAAGAGCGGCAGTACCAGCGGCGCGGCGCGCGTCATCAAAGGTGTCACCGGTGATGATAATATCCACATTGTCTCCGCCTAGGCGGCGTACTTCGTGGGCTTTCATGCGTGCCACAGTGGTGGGCATGGTAATACGCGCTTTTATGCCAAGACGTGCGGCGGCAAGAGCCACTCCTTGAGCGTGATTGCCCGCAGAGGCGGTCACAACGCCTTTGGCAAGGGTTTCTGGCTTTTGTGATGCCATAAAATTATAAGAGCCGCGCCATTTGTAGGAGTGCACGGGGGAAAGGTCTTCGCGTTTAAGAAGAAGCGTTCCGCCCCCTTCTTGAGGGTAATATTCTAAGGGTGTGGGCGGGCTGAATTGATAGACATTGCTACGCGCCCGCGTGATAAGATTAAGAAGTTTTGTATCGGTCATGGTTTGTCTTCACTTTGTTAATTGTTGCGGCGTTATAGTAGGTCAAAGTGTCATAATGGTAAAGCCCTTCTGAAGAATATTTTGCCGAGGGCTTTTTTTGTGTAAAAAAAGATTTATCTTTAATGGAGGGCGTGGGAAGAGTCTTTACTCTTGACTTTTGTCCCTAAAACAGAGACTTAGAACGAGATAGTTATCCGCACAAGGAGATACCCTATGAGACAAGCTTTTATTGATGCCGTAGGCATTTGTAAAACTATATTACGCAATGGTTATGATGCCCACGTGATCAATGCCCCTCTTCAGGCAAAACTTATGGTGACTGAAGAGCCTTTTCATATTGATATTGCATGCGAACCAGATTTTGCCACTTTGCAAAAACTGTTTCCTCAAATGGAAAAAAGCGAAAATCCCAGTTATGTTGGGTATATGAAAAATGAAGAAGTGACTTTTCACTTCTATCCCTTGCCCGTAGAAGATGCCGCACACCCTGAGCGTGCCATCTTGCGTATTGCGCCTCGCATGGTGCAAAATGTGAACTTTGCTAAACGTGTGGAAGCTCACCTTACACGTTTTCGTTCCATTGAAGAAGAAGACGCCTTTGCCGGCTTTGAAGATATAAAAACAGGCTATATTGCTTTGTCAGGTTTACCTGACGAAATGCTCACCGCCAATTACTTATTAGCCATACGCGCCTTACGCTTTGCGGCAAATTTAGAATTGCCCATTAGGCCTAATACATGGGTTGCCATTGTACGCGCCAGCTCTCGTATTTTGGACTATGTGCCTACCCATGAGATTATGGACGAGTGGCGCAAAGTAAAGCCTAAAGCTATGTGGAAGTTTGTGAAGCTTTTACATGAAGCGCATATATTGCAAAGTCTTGTGCCAGAAGTGGCGGCTTTGTCTTGCATAAAGCAAAACACTGATGATGGTGAAGAAGAAACAGTCTTTGCACATACCCTTTCTTGTATGCGTCACTATCCCGAAGAAGAATTTCAACACGATTGGCTTGGTACTATGGCAGTGTTCTTCCATGATGTGGGTAAGCTTTATGCCGCCCAAAACTATGCCGGACAGTGGACTTTTTACCAACATCATCGCGTAGGCGCTAAGGTAACACGTAAAATATTACGTCGCTTACATTTCCTTGCCGAAGATATTGACTTAATTTGCCATTTAGTACGTTACCATATGCGTTTTCATTTTATGTTAACCGACCGCGGTATACGTCGCTTCAGAGCTATTGACGAATATCCGCGTCTTATTGAAATGACACGCGCTGATATTAAATCTCGCGGCGGCAGTTATACGTATTTTAACCACAACTTAAAATACTTAACCCGCGCAGAAACACCAGAGCAAATGCTTGAGCCATTGCTCAACGGTAATGAAATTATGCAACACACTTCCTTGCCTCCTGGGCCGGCTGTGGGTATGTTGCGCGACGCTCTTTTACAAGCACAGATTGCTGGCGAGGTGGAAGACACTGACAGCGCCATTGCTTTTGTGAAGGCTTATGCGCATAAAAATGTTGGCTAATACGCTTTAACATTTTTATAAAATACTTTTACTCAGGGGCGCATAAGTGTATGCTTATGCGCCTTTATACACTATTATGATTGATATTTTGAATTTGACCTTGCCGCAATTACAAGCGTTTATGCAAGAGATGGGAGAGCCTAAGTTTCGCGCTGTGCAAGTGTGGCAATGGCTTTGGCAAAAGCTTGCGCGTGATTTTGACAGCATGAGCAATGTGTCCAAGTCCACACGGGCAAAACTGGCAGAATGTGCGCATATTACTTGGCCCACTGTAACCACAGTAGAAAAAAGTAAGGACGGCACCATTAAGCTTCTTTTGGCATTGGCAGACGGTGCACAGGTGGAAACCGTGCTTATCCCTTCTAAATCGCGTGAAGGCGTGGGCCGTTTAACTCAATGTCTTTCTTCGCAAGTGGGCTGTGCTATGGGCTGTACTTTTTGCAGTACAGGAAGCATGGGCTTTGAGCGCAATATGACCCATGCGGAAATTTTGGGGCAAGTGCTTGTGGCTCGTGAATATATTGGCGACACACGCCCTGAGCATCCTAAATTACGCAATCTTGTTTTTATGGGTATGGGAGAGCCTTTGCTCAACCTTCAAGAAATGATGCGCTCTTTAGAAAGTCTTAATGACGACCACGGGCTCAATTTCTCGCCGCGTCGTATTACGGTGTCCACATGCGGCATTCAAAAAGGCTTGCGTGAACTAGGAGAAAGCGGCTTGGCGTATTTGGCTATTTCCTTACACGCACCCAATCAAGCTTTGCGTGAGCAGATTATGCCCAAGGCGGCGCGCTGGCCTTTGGATGAGCTCATTACAGCTTTAGCCCATTATCCCCTTAAAACACGCGAACGTATTACTTTTGAATATCTTTTGCTTGGCGGCGTCAATGACGGAGCAGAGCAAGCCCACGCCTTGGTGAAGCTTGTTTCTAAGGTCAAAGGCAAGCTGAATCTTATTGTGTATAATGCCGCTGAGGGTGCGCCGTATAAAGCGCCGTCACCTGCGCAGGTGCTGGCTTTTGAAAAGATTTTATGGGATAAGAATGTTACTGCCACCATACGTAAAAGTAAGGGGCAAGATATTAATGCGGCTTGTGGACAGCTTAAAGCAGAACACTTGGCAAAGAAGTAAAAAGGCTTTGCTCAGGCACGTATTGTGTTGGTAAAACATCCTAAAAATAACTACTATGAGGAATAGCTATGCATTATGATCTATTAGTTCATGTGGACTTGCCAGATGCCACGCGTATGTCCATGGCCTTGACCAATATTGAAAATTACAAAAAAGCTCTTGTGCAAGAAGAGTATAGCGTGGTTGTGCTTGGCAATGCGGGCGCAGTGCAATTTTTTGTCAAAGACAATGCGACACACGCGCAAAGCATGCAAGATTTAGCGGCGCAAGGCGTAGTGTTTAAAGCGTGTCAAAATGCCTTGAATAAAGCTTCTATCAAAGCAGAGGAATTATTACCCTTTGTGCAGATAGTTCCTGCGGGAATTGTGGAAGTGGTGGATTTACAGCGTCAAGGTTATGCCTATATTAAGCCGTAACAGTCTGAATATATTGTAAATATAAAAATCTCTACGTATTTTTTTGCCTCCTGTCAACTGGACAGAGTAAAAAACTTTGAGCAGCCAGCTTTTCCAGAAACTCAACTGGGTAAAGCTGGCTTAATTTTTTTGAAATTTTTGATAGTTATAAAAGGATATATAAGTATCAATAACCTTGCATAAAGATTTACTACTAG
>CAYJFR010000210.1:0-3017 GCA_964369335.1 uncultured Desulfovibrionaceae bacterium
CTTGGCGAACAAGCCGAAGCCATTGGCGCCATTATGAATGTTATTTCTGATATTGCAGACCAAACCAACCTTCTCGCCTTAAATGCCGCCATTGAAGCGGCACGCGCTGGCGAAGCAGGGCGTGGTTTTGCCGTTGTTGCCGACGAAGTGCGCAAGCTTGCTGAAAAAACCATGCAAGCCACTGTGGAAGTGGGCAGCGCCATTGCTGGTGTGCAAAAAAGTGTTCAGAGAAATATGAAAAGTGTGGACAGCTCTGTGAGCAGTATCACCATGGCAACGGAGCTTGCTCAAGATGCGGGACAATCTTTAAGCGAAATCGTGACCTTAGTGGACACCTCTGCTGACCAAGTGCGCACCATTGCCACAGCGGCGGAACAACAGTCTGCCACATCCGAAGAAATTAACCGCTCCCTCAGCAGTATCAACGCCGCCTCCACAGAGACAGCGCACGCCATGGCTAAAGCCACCTCAGCGGTGACCAATTTAACACATCAAGCGGAAAACCTCGAACAAGTGATTCGTGAGTTGAAAAACGCCTAAAAAACGCTCTTATACATGTATACTATCCTGCGGGGGAGAGATATTTCCCCCGCAAAAAACACATATAACCTCTGGAAAGCCCTATGAAAGAATTACTCTCAGCCCTTTGCCAGCACCTCCAACGTCAAATTCCCGTAGCCATAGCCACTGTTATTCACCAAGAAGGTTCCACGCCCCGCGGCGCTGGCTCCAAAATGCTTGTGGACAGTGAGGGACTTATACACGGAACCATTGGCGGCGGACTTGCCGAAGGTGAAGCCATTAAAATTTGTCAGCAAGCCTTACAAAGCCAAAAAGCAGAAGTGATGCATTTTACCCTCACAGGGGAAATGGCGGCGCAAAGTGAAATGATTTGTGGCGGGCTTTTGCACATAGCCATTGAGCCTATTGTACCCCATGATTACAATATAGCCTTTTATCAAAAGCTCTTGGCAACGGTAGATGCCCACGAAACGCTGGTCTTAACCGTATGGCACGACGCCGAGCATCTGAGCCGTAGCCTTTGCATAGACGGCGTATGGGATATGGACACCTTTTCAAGCAACGAGCCTTTCCCCATCACCCATTTGAGCGAAAAAGAAAAAAACAGCCTCATTGCCAGCCTCAAGCCCGACCAAGAAACAGCGTATATCCAAGGGCAAGACGGGTGCACGTATACCATAGAAAAATATCCTCCTGTGTGGAAAATGGTCATTGCCGGCGGCGGGCATGTGTCGCTTTTTACAGCGCAAGTAGCGGCAATGGCAGGATTTTCCGTTATTGTGTTGGATGACAGAGAAGAATTTTCCAAGGCAGAACGCTTCCCCCAAGCCGACGCCACCCATACCGTCCCACAGTTTGAAAACTGCTTTGCTTCATGCACGCCCACCAAGCATACCTGCATTGTCATTGTCACACGCGGACATTTGCATGATAAAACCGTCTTACAACAAGCTTTACAAACCAAAGCTGGCTATATTGGTATGATTGGCAGTAGTCGCAAGCGCAAGCAAGTATACGAAGCTTTACGCGCTGAAGGCATCACGCAAGACGTGTTAAACAAGGTATTCAGCCCCATCGGTTTGAGTATTAAGGCGGAAACACCGGAAGAAATCGGCGTAAGTATTGTGGCGGAATGTATAGCCTTTAGGAGAGAAGCGTGGGACATTTTGCAACGCTCATCCTAGCCGCTGGTTTTTCTACGCGTATGCAGGGGCTGTTTAAGCCCCTTTTACCACTACGTTCTGTATGGCCGCATCCCAAGGAGCTTTCTGCCCTTGAAAGCATTATACAAACTCACGCACACAACGGCATAGAACATATTTTTGTGGTCACGGGGCAGCGTGAAAGCGCGGCGCTCACGCAGCATGTCACAGAAATACAAGCCCGTTTGCGCGGCAAACAAAAGCTTTATCTCGTGTCCAATCCACAGGCAGAACGCGGCATGTTTTCCTCTGTGTGTGAAGGTTTGCACGCCATACAGCACAGCAATATCCTTAAGCAATGCTCGCATTGTTTTATTCAGCCTGTAGACATTGCCCTTGTGCGCGCCTGCACCTTACAATTTCTTATGCAAGCCAGCCGCACACAGCCTCATTCCGTGCTTATTCCCACATACAAAGGCAGAACAGGGCACCCTCCCCTCATCCCTCTAGCCTTTATTGAGCAGATTTTGAACCATAATGGCGACAAAGGTTTGCAAGGCGCTTTGGAGCATTTACCACAAGCCACCATTGCCACCGCTGACAGTCACATGCTTCTTGATATGGACACAGTACAAGACTATACCCTCTTGCAAAAAAAGGCCTTACAGCATCACCTCTTAACCCCTGCCGAAGCTGTAGAGCTTTTGCACTGTCTCAACCTGCCCCCCCTCGGTCTTGCCCACGCGCAAGGTGTTGCCAACGTCGCCACAGCTTTTGCCAAAGCCTATACCCGACGCGCCCTGCCCAACACCCATATACATATTGGGCTGACCAAAACAGGGGCGCTTTTACACGATATGTGCAAGCAAGAAAAACAGCACGAGCAAGCGGCGGGTAAGGCTTTACGTCAATTGGGTCTCGGCGCTTTAGCGCCTTTGGTGGAAGAGCACAATGACTGTCAGTTAGCGGCAGACGCCCCTGTCAGCGAAAAAGAGCTTATTTATTTGGCAGATAAGTATGTGCGCGGTAAATGGTTTATTCCCTTGGCACAGCGTTTTGAGCAAAAGCTCGAAATGTACGCCCACGTTCCCGAGGCTTGTATTGCCATTAGAGCGCGTTTAGGGCGTGCCAAGGCCATGGAACAGCGCGTGGCGCAAGAGTTGGGCATTACCCCAGCGACTCTTGCCCAGCAAGTCCTCCCAACAACCTGTTGAAAAAGTGCACTCTACGTTGTCAGGCAGTAAGAAAAATATTTTTTATATAAGAAATAGTAGCTAAAATAATTAAACGTTTTGGATTGCTTCGTGGGGAACCGCCAACCCAAGACGTAGCACGCCGAACAAAATCAATTGG
>CAYJFR010000210.1:3027-3741 GCA_964369335.1 uncultured Desulfovibrionaceae bacterium
CGCCCCGCCCCCCCAATCCCCCCCCCCCAAAAAAAAACCGTGGGGGGGGGCGGTCCCCCACTAAGCAATCCAGAGTACTCATTCTTATTATTAAAAGATATATCTGGAATAAAACACACTATTTTATATAATGAAAACACATTATATGAAGACTTGAAAAAACTATGAAACAATCCACCCATCTTTGGCTCATTCGGCATGGGCATATTGTACAGCCTGCACAAAAGAGTTTCATTGGGCAAATAGATGTGCCGCTCAGTGCGCGCGGAAAGCAACAAATACGAGGTTGGAAAGATTTTTTCAGTCAATGTTCTCTTGCGGCTGTACTCTGTTCTGACCTTTCACGTTGTCAGGAAAGCGCCGCCCTACTCTGTCCGCCCAATACGCCCATTATAGCCCACACAGCTTTTCGTGAGATACATTTAGGCGCATGGGATGGGCAAAGTATTGCAGATATCCGCGCGCAATTTCCGCAAGAATACGCCTTACGCGGTGCCAATTTTGACACTTTTCGCCCCCCACAAGGCGAATCTTTTCAAGACCTTGCTGACCGAGTCTTGTCAGCCTTACAACAGCAATTACAGCTTTATGCAGGAAAGCATATAGCCCTTGTAGCACATGCTGGAGTCAATAGGGTTATTTTAGCTGATTATCTCAGTATACCCTTAGCTCATGTGCGCCATGTGCCGCAGCATTATGCTTGTGTGACGCATA
>CAYJFR010000211.1:0-3733 GCA_964369335.1 uncultured Desulfovibrionaceae bacterium
AAGCCAATACTCTAAAGTAGTGTATAAGACCTGCGGCTCAATGGGCTTGGTAATATGGTCATTCATACCACTGAGCAAACTTTTTTCCTTATCGCCGCTCATGGCATGGGCAGACATGGCAATAATAGGCATAGAGTCAAATATTTCATTTTCACGAATGCGTTGTGTAGCGGTCAGCCCGTCCATAACAGGCATTTGAATATCCATCAGCACGGCATCATAAGGTCTTTCATCAAGCATATCTAAGGCTTCTTGCCCGTTATTGGCAATATCCAAAGTATAGCCCTCACTTCTGAGCAATTCTTCGGCAATAAGCTGATTAATTTGATTATCTTCAACCAACAATAAATGCGCCGTGCGTGCCTTTGGCTTTGACTCTACTGGCGCACTTTCTTGCACAACAGCCTCATGCTTGCGTGCTTGTATTTCAGCCACAGGGAAAACAGCCGTAAAAATAAAGGAAGAACCTTGCCCTAACACGCTCTCTACCCAAATATTTCCGTGCATCATTTCCACAATGCTCTTGGAAATGGCAAGCCCAAGCCCAGTACCGCCGTATTTACGCGTCACTGAAGAGTCCGCCTGACTAAAAGCAGAGAACAAACCTTGCGCCTGCTCTTCAGTTAAGCCTATGCCTGTGTCCTGAACCTTAAAGGTGCAGTGAAGCTCTTCCCTTTCGCCAAGCTTTGCAGGCTCGCGATGACTTTCAATATGCAAAGAGACCTTGCCCTTTGGGGTAAATTTGATGGCATTGCCCAGCAAATTCACGAGCACCTGCTTTAGGCGCAAAGCGTCCCCCACCACAGACAAAGTGGAAAACTCCCCTTCATGCAATTCAAACTCTAAACCCTTGGCGTGTATGCCATGCCCTAAAAGACTTTGCAGCTCAGAGCAAATATCATGAAAATTGAAAGGCAGGGATTCCATCTCTAGCTTGCCCGCTTCGATTTTTGAAAAGTCTAGAATATCATTGATAATACGTAAAAGTTCCTTGGTGGAAAAAAGCGCCTTTTCCATATAGCCTGTCTGTTGACTGGAAAGCTCGGTATTGGATAAAAGGTGCAAAAGCCCTAAAATGCCGTTCATGGGGGTGCGGCAAGAAATTCACTCTTTGCCTGCGCGCTTTGCTCCGCCGCCTTACGGGCAAGCTCGATTTCCTTGAGCATACGCCTTGTTTCACGTAAATCATGCGCGTAAACAATATACAGCTCTTCGTGCTCCAAGTGCGCACTCACAGCAGTGATCTCTAAGGGTACTTCCTCCCCTTGCATATTTATTGCCAAAATTTCACAATGGTCACGCCCTGTAGTACGTGTTCTGTGCAAAATATCTTGAATATGCTCTGGTGCCGTTCTGCCGTCAGGCTGTATGGGGGCAAGCACATGGTGAAATTCTGCTAAATATTCTTCCTTATCCTTGGTGCCAATAAGGTCAATGGCAACTTCATTGCAGTCAATAATGGTAAAATCAGGGCGCAATAAATTGATACTCAAGGGCACGCCGCTCAAAATGGCGGCGGTGCGCTGTTCTGCCATGCGCAATTTCTTTTTCTGCGCTTCAGACTGGCGTAAGTCTTCCACATACGCCATAACCACAAATTCACCACCGTATTTGACGCGAATACCGCGCACATAACAAGGAATTTCCTCCCCATAACGCGAAAGCCCCACCCAAGAAAGTTTGACAGAGCCTTCGGTGGCTGTCTGCTGTAAGCCCTCTTGCATCATTTGCACAGAGGGTGTGCCGTCAGGCTGAAATTCTGGAATTAAACTGTCAAAATTTGCTATCAATTCTTCGGTACTGTCAAAGCCAAAGCCCACCGCCAAAGCCTTATTGCAATGTATCAAGGTGAAGTTATGGTCCCAAACAAGCGTACCCAAGGGATTAAAATCAAACATAAGGTTGGTGTAGGCGTCTGCTTCGCGCAATTTCTCCAAATTGGCATAATGCTCGCGCAAATCGCGTAAAAAGACCACCACAACAGACTGCCCATGTAAAGAAGAACGTATAGAAGTAATGTCAATGGGCACTTCTTGCCCCGCCCTATCTATATGCAGCCATTCTATATGCGCTGAGCCGTGAGCAAAAGATTCAGCTAAAAAGTCTTTTACAACTTCTAGACTTTTCTTACCATTGGGTTGATATTCTGGATGAATATAGTTGAAATTATCCCAATAGGTCTTTTTATCTGTAAACTCAAAAAGGCGCACAGCTTCTAAGCTTGTGTCTAGCATTTGCCCGTCTTCTGTCCAAATTTGTGCGGCAAGGGGCATAGTGTCCAGCATAAGCTCCATACGTTCCCGAGAAGCTTCCATATGTTGCTGAACTTCACGCAGTTCTTCAACTTTTTGCGCTAAGTCTTTTTCTAAATTTTTCTGCTTACTTATATCAACAATAATGCCCACAAGCCCTCTATCGTCACCCTGCGGAACCACAAAGCCCTTACTCCAAAACAGTGTGGACACATCCCCTTTAGGCACAGAATACACCCTTTCGCAATGTGTTCCAGTAAGGTTTTGTATGGCATACAAGGCTTCTTTATGATAGTTCTCCTGTTCTTTAGAAGAAAAATATTCTAAACTATTTAAATCTTTATTAAGAACATTTTCTCTAGAAACCTGAAAAAATTCTTCATAGGCTTTATTAACAGATTGCAAAGCCCCCTCTTCATCCTTAGAGAAAACAGGAAAAGGAATATTATCCACCAGCGCCTTAGCAAAATGCAATTGCTTACGCGTGGCTTCAAGTTCGTCAAGTAAAGCATTATATTCTTCAGCTGAAACAAGATCAGTCTTTTTTTGTCCACAAGAACTTTTCATAGGTTTATAAAGCCCCTTACACTCACAAAAAAATAACGAAAAAATGACAACACGCTATATATCTAACGAATATATCTTATAAAAAAGCCCTCAATGAGGCTCTCACCTCGTTGAGGACTAACATATAAAAAACATTTTGTATACGGCAAAGTTACACATCAAGTTCAGCGCACGCCGCTTCAAACTCTTTTTGGCTCTCTTGAAAAGCTTTCTCTTTAGGGGCAAAGGTTGCGTCAAAAGCGTCCACATCTTGCGGCGTCACTTCAAACACCGTAGAAAAAACAGCCGTGCAAGGTGTTCCGTCTTGCAAAGTTTGTTCTTTGCACACCGCAAAAGCCTTTTCGCTCAGTGCCAAGGCCAGCAAGCCTGTATAAAAATTCCCATCGCCGCCGGCAATACCATAGGTCTTAGCGCCCACAAAGCCATAGGGTGCATAGTGATACGGATAGCCCAAGGTCAGCACAGCTTCGTGCCCCAATTCTTTGGCAAGGTTCAGCGTATATTCAATAAGTTTGCGCCCAAGCCCTTGTCTATGCAAGTTTGGTGCTATACACACAGGCCCAAAGCTTATGGTAGCGTATTCTGCTCCATTGGCTAGGAGTACCTTAGATTTTGTATAGAAAATGGCCCCTTGCACCACGCCGTCCACTTCTATAACGTGCGAAAGTTCAGGTATAAAGTCCTCATGTGTGCGCATAGTATGCACCACATAATGTTCATGAGCCCCCGGAAAGTACAAATTCCAAAAGGCCTCGCGCATAAGCTCTTCTACGCGTCTAAAGTCTCTTTTTTCTTCTTGGCGTATATGTATTTGCATGGTTTTACCTTTAATTTAGTATAGTTGTTTTACTTTATTTTTGTGGGGGCTTGTCCTCACAAGTGGGGGCTTGTCCTCACAAGTGGGGGCTTGTCCT
>CAYJFR010000212.1:0-3716 GCA_964369335.1 uncultured Desulfovibrionaceae bacterium
AGCCTCCAAACAATAATTTCCCTTATTAGGGGGTTCGGGAGAAATAACAGAATTGTCTTGCAAAGACAAGCAAAAAAGCGCCATCTTCTGTAAAGAAAATGACGCTTTTTTTTCACCTTGATAACCTAGAGTTTTGAGAGCTGTTCTAGGTAGATGTTGAATATAGATACTTTGTTAGTCTTTTTGTGTTTCTGAGGTAGAAGTCTCTGCTTTTTCAGCATTTTTTTGTGCTTTTTGCTCAGGTGCTTCTGGCGCAGATGGTTCTGACGTCTCTGTATTTTTTTCAGAGGCTTTTGCCTTGGCTTGCTCTCGTAAAAGCTCTGCCTTTTTCTTGGCCTCGTTCATGACTTCTTCAGCTCTTTTCTTAGCTTCGTTCATGAGCTCTTCGGCTTTCTTTTTGGCCTCGTTCATAAGCTCTTCAGCTTGCGCGCGCATTTGCTCACGCATAAGCAAGGCTTTGTCACGCGGGCTTTGGCTTTGGGCTTCTAAAGCTTCGTCCACAAAATCTTCCACTGGGGCGTGTATGGCGGCAAATTCTCCAGAGGCTTTCATCTTATTGATTTCCATATCGCGCAAGACACGGCGTAAGATTTTACCCACATAGGTCTTAGGCAACTCTTCACAAAATTCTATATCTTTAGGAATTTTATAATTGGCAAGCTTTTCACGACAATGCGCTATGATACTGGCTTTGGTGAGGGTAGAATCTTTGCGCGGCACAATAAAGGCTTTGAGAGATTCGCCCCGTGTGCGATGCGGTACGCCGATGACTACAGCCTCAGCTACATCGGGATGTTCATAAAGCACTTCATCCACTTCGCGCGGGTACACATTGTATCCACCCACAAGAATCATATCTTTTTTTCTGTCGGCAATGAAAAAATATCCGTCTTCATCGTAATAACCGATGTCGCCTGTATGTAACCAGCCGTTGCGCAAGGTTTGGGCGTTTTCTTCTTCCTTATTCCAATAGCCTTGCATAACCTGCGGCCCACGCACAACGATTTCACCAAATTGGTGCGGCCCAAGTATGGTTTCGCCATTGTCTTGGTCCACAATACGTACCTCTGTGCCGGGCAACATAACGCCCACAGAACCAGTTTTTTGTAAACCATAAATGGGGTTTGCCGTAATGCACGGTGAGCATTCGGTCAAGCCAAAGCCTTCTGTGAGGCGCGCGCCTGTGAGCTTTTGGAAGCGTTCCAGAGCGTCTTTGGGGAAGGGAGCAGAACCGGAAATACACAGCTCAATGCACGAAAGGTCGTACTTGGGTAAGTCTTTTTGTTGCATCAAAGAAATATATACTGACGGAACTCCAATGAAGAAATTGGGCTTGTACTTGGTGATGGTGCGCAATAAATCCGAAGGCGTATAGCGCGGAACAGGTATGGACGCCGCGGCATAAAAAGCTGGAAGAATGATATTTCCTGCCAAACCAAAAATATGGAAAAAGGGAAGGATGGACAAGAATGTGAAAGCGTAGCCTTTGGGCGTATCAATCATATAATTGAGCAATTGCATTTGTGAGGCCAAGTTGGCATGACTGAGCATAGCCGCTTTAGAAAGACCTGTTGTACCGCCGGTATATTGCAAAAAAGCCAAGGTGTTTTTGGGGTCGTCTATGTGTATGGCAAAGCGTTCCTTGGTGTCCACAAAATCTTTCCACGCCACTATGTTCTTGCCATCGTAAGGAACTTCTGGGCAAAGACCTTCACGCTTTGCTTTCCAAGGCTGTATATAATTGAGAGGAAAGGCAAGCCCGTCACAAACGCGTGTAACAATGCTTAATTGAATACCCAATTTGTCATACAGATTATCTATTTTTGACCACAGTAAATCCAGCGTAATAAGAATTTTTACGTCGGCATCATGAAAATGATGGGTCAGTTCTTTTTCCATATACAAAGGGTTGGTCATAACAGCTATGGCGCCTGCCTTAAGCACACCCCATACCGCAATCATGGTCTGCGGTATATTGGGTAACATGATGGCTACCCTGTCACCTGTATTGACTCCGCGCAAACGTAAAGCCGCCGCAAAATTCTCAGCCTTAACTTGAAGCTCTGCATAGGTGAGCTTGTAGTTTTGAAATATAATAGCCGTATTGTGCGGATAATTTTGTGCAGCACGGTCAAGATAGGTCAAAATACACACGTCTTCAAAAACAATTTCTGGTTCCACTTTATCTTCAAAGTGGCGCCACCAAAAGGATTTTTGAGGGTCGTACAAAGGGTTTGCAGATACATCTTGCGAGGACATAACGTTCCTTTATAAAAAAACTGAGTTAAAGTGTTGGGGCGTACAATGCCTGCATAGTGTATTTACCAAGAGCCGCTTACTATGTTAGGGCTGTAAGATCATAAGTAGCGCTTTCTACAATTTGCGCTGAGACCATAGAACCTGGTTTCACTGTGGGGCCGCTGATATAGGTGATACCGTCCACTTCTGGCGCTTGAAACCAGACGCGTCCTACGTGTAAACCAGGCCATTCTTCATGTTCGCTGTCCACAAGCACAGCATGATCTTGACCTACTTCTTGCTCTAAAATTTCTTCAGAAACTTCTGATTGTATTTCCATAAGCGTATTTTTACGCATTTCTTTTACAGCATCGTCCACTTGGTGGGGCATGGAAGCGGCTTTGGTGCCTTCTTCTGCTTGGTATGCAAAAACACCCACATGATGCAAACGTGTTTCGCGTATAAAATCCCGTAAAGCTGCAAAATGCTGTTCTTCTTCACCAGGGAAGCCCACAATAAAGGAGGTGCGCAGGGCTGCGTGTGGCATGTGTTTACGCACTCTATCCACCACTTTACGCGGGTCTTTAGCAAAAGGGCGTCCCATGCGTTGTAAAATATCTTCGTGGGCGTGTTGCATGGGTATGTCAAAATACGGCAATAAAGGCCCTTGGTCAGAGGCTTCTTTCATGAAAGCTAGCATAGAATCTGTCAAACCAGAGGGATATAAGTACATAAGTCGCAACCATTGAAGCCCTTGTAGGGGAAGTAATTGTTCTATCAAGGTGCGTAAATTGTACTCGCCATTTTTTCCTAAATCTTCACCCCAAGAGCTCACATCTTGTGCCACCAAGACAAGCTCTTTGACACCTTGGTCAAGGACATTTTGCGCCTCTTGTACTAAGGTTTGTGCCGGCACTGAGCGATGCTTGCCGCGGATGGACGGAATGGTGCAAAAAGAGCACGCATGCCGACAGCCATCGCTGACTTTAAGCCACGCATAGGACGGAGGCGTAGAAAGCAGACGTCCTGTATGGGTAGCGTCTTCTCCAAGCCCTAAAGCGTGCGCCACTTCCTGAGGCCATGTGTTCATGGAGGCATTAGGAAGCCATACATCTACTTCGGGTAAATCTTTTGCTAAATCTTCTACACCAAAACGGCTGACAAGACAACCAGCTATGACCAAAAGAGGACGTTTTTTTAAGGTGGAAATGTGATTTATAATGTCCACAATAGTGCGTACTGACTCTTCAATGGCAGGAAGAATAAAGCCGCATGTGTTGACAAAAATCATGTGGGATCGTCCCATATGGGGCGTAGGTTCGAGAGGCAGTTTGAGAGAACCCAAAACATGTTCTGTATCCACTCGATTTTTCGGACAGCCAAGGCTAATAGTATAAACGCGTAATTTTTTCATATATATCTCGTATGGGGCTAGTAGCGTAAAGTCATAGGTATTTCAAGTAAAATTTCATTTTTTT
>CAYJFR010000213.1:0-3709 GCA_964369335.1 uncultured Desulfovibrionaceae bacterium
AACGATTGCATACATAATTAAAAACCTCCAAAAGAGAAAGTGCTATTTGCCTTACTTTATTCTTTTTGTCAAGAGACAAAGCAGGGCAAAGAAAAATTAAATCTCTATAATAAAAAATATTACTATTTTTTCAGTATATTATAAAAAAAGCTTTCCATGACAAGACTATAGCTACAAGCACAGCAATACTGCGCACACGTTGGCATGCCATTCAAGGCTGTTTTTATGGTTAACTTGAATATCTTTCGGCAAGACAGTATACGCACAAGGCTATTCTGTAAAGCCCAGAGTTTTGACATAACTGCAATTTTTTATGAACACCGCGCGCACAAGACGCTTAGGCATTATTATATGCTGTTATCCAAGCATTAAGCTCACATAAATCTGTGCCCCAAGGCCATATACCGCCTCGAAACTCTTTACCGCGACCGTAAAAAAGCGTACCACAGGTTTCTGCCGCCAGCATATCGGTAGAAGCATCGCCTACCATGAGAACCTCAGCAGGGTCGGCTTTGGCTTGTGTAATAATAGCTTGCAAAACAGCGCTTTTGTGTGGAGGTGCGCCGTAAATACCTGTAAAATATGCGTCTAAATTGCGCAATTTCAAAATATGACGCAATTCTTCTTGTGGTGCGCCTGAAGCCACATATATGGGGATTTTTCCTGACCATTGACGCAAGACATCTTCCACACCGGGCACAAGGGCGCAGTTTTTTACAGACTCTAAAGCCAAATCTTCAAAGCGGGCGCTCCACTGTTCAAGCTCCACTGCGGTAATAGTTTTTCCTAAAACTTCTTCAAAGAACCATGAAAATTTTTCACGGCGGTTAACACCTCCATAGCGCATATGAAACATGACCATACGGTCCACCGCTTCTTGCCCATAAGGGCGCACAAGCTCAGCAAAGGCCTGCTTTTTTATGTCCATACTTTCTAAGATGACGCCGTCACAATCTAAAACCAGCGTAGAAATAGCCATGTTCTAAGCTCCTTTACCATAAATAAAATTTTCTATGAGGGCTTTTACGGCACTACCCAACGAAAGCCCCCTCTAGAATTATAAAAAAACTATACAGCTTTATTATGTCGAATCATTTCAATAAAAGCCTCAATACGTACTTTGAGCTGTTCTGTGTCTGTTTCGGAATAATCTGTTTCTAATTGCAAAAAGGGCTTACCTAATTGCTCTTGCACAAAGGGTTTCAGACGTCCAGATTCCACGGCATAAGTTTGACAGCCATGCCATGTTAAATCAACAATAGCGTCCGCAGAAAATTCTTCACTCATAAGGCGTAAGGCTTCATAACGGCGAGGATTGGGCGACATAACAGCGCAAGGAATCTCTAAATACGCTTGCGCGATGGCGCTTAAAGCGTCACCCTCTTCGCTGACCATAACGCGCGTTTTTTTGTAGCCAGAGCAATTATCCAAACACACCACATTGCCGCCGCAGTCTTCAATAAGACGCACCACCTTATGTGACCCCATACCCACGGGCACGCCTGTTAAAAGTATACGAACCGCGTCTTCACTATAGCATACAGTGCCTGCATCTGCTAAAGCGGTCATTTCCTTTGCCACAGCTTCAAGCATAGTAACAGAATCTTCTTTATGAGGAAAGTACGATGTCTTAAAGCCTATTTCCACCAATTCCATACCTGTAATGGGCGAAGGTTTACGCATGGCTAAATCCATAACAGCTTTTAAGGCGCGACGCTCTCTGTTCATAAGCACAATGGCGTCATGCAGCTTTTCTTCGGTGATGGAACAGCTAAACTTTTCTTCTAAGAAGCCAACCAAGTCTTGTAATTGCTCACGCCACATAACAAGAGCGGCGTCATCTTGTACTTGCGGCAGTTGCAAGAGCTTTAAATCCACCTTTTCCGCCAAGTATTCATACATTTTCTTCTTACCATCACAAGTGGTGTCAGCCACCACCACATCCGACGCCGAAAGATAGGGACAAGAGCCTTCCATGGCAAAACCATAAGAACTTTTAATGAGCGGACACAAAGAACGTGGTAATTCTGTTTCTGCTGTGGCAATGGAATCATTTTTTGTGCCGCACAAGGACACAGGTATAGCCCCCGCCGCCAAGGCAATTTCTGAAGGGCTGTATAAACAAAATTGCCCTACAACCTTACGCCCAGCTTCTTTAGCTTCTTGGATATGTAACACATTACGTTCAAAAGCTGTAACAATGGCATCATAGGAAGTACATTTCATGATTTTTCTCCGAATATATATCTAATTTTATAATAAAGTTTTCATTAATCTCTTTTCATAACCATATCTGCCGCAAAAAGCGCTGCACCAAGAGCGCCCATATGTTGCGCATGCTCAGGCACATGTAGTGCGAAGCCCAATTCTTTGGAAAGGATAGACGCAAAGACGGTGCTTGTGGCAAGCCCACCGGTAAAAACGCACACACCGCTTGCCGCACTATTTAGGACATTGCCACCCATACGCCCCACAAGAGAACGCATTCTTTTGGCCATGGACACAAAAACGCCGGCGGCCACATCTTCAGACTTAGTACCTTGCGCCAACAGCCCCACTATTTCACTTTCTGCAAAAACAGCGCACATACTGGATATGGGAACAGCCTGCCCTACTCCTGCGGCTTGACTTAACTGAGCCAAAGGAAGTTGCAATATACCCGATAACACTTGTAAAAAGCGCCCTGTTCCTGCGGCGCATTTATCATTCATAACAAAATCCAACACAGAACCGTTGGGAGCAACCTTAATGGCCTTGCTGTCTTGCCCACCAATATCAAGCACCATGCGCGCTTCAGGGCACATAAAAAGCGCCGCACGCCCATGACAAGATATTTCTGTCAGCGTTTTTTGCGCAAAAGGCAGAGCTATACGCCCATAACCTGTACCAATAAAAACCTCCACTTGTGAGGCTTGTATATGCGCCGCGGCATAAGCTTGCTCTAAAGCTTGTAAGGCCGCCTTTTGCGATTCCCAGCCTGTGGGG
The DNA here is from genome assembly GCA_964369335.1 of uncultured Desulfovibrionaceae bacterium. Classification (GTDB taxonomy): domain Bacteria; phylum Desulfobacterota; class Desulfovibrionia; order Desulfovibrionales; family Desulfovibrionaceae; genus CAYJAD01. Next base: position 2,986 of record CAYJFR010000213.1, read on the forward strand.
ACAATACTTGTGGCTACAATGGCTTGCGCTGTCACATCAAAGAGTACTACCTTTGTACCCACTGACCCCACATCCACCCCTGCCACAATACGAGAAGATTCATTGACAGGAGAAAACATCTTTCCCCCTGCCTATGCATTGCCATCTATACATATATACCCCAACTCGCGCGCCAAAATCTCGGCGACCATTGCCGTCACTTCTCCGGTGATGGTTATGCAGTGACCCAAATGCGTAGGCGAGCCTAAAGTCATGCCCTTGGTAAGAATTTTACAACAGCACACCCTACGCCTTGCCGTAAATTTTTCTTGTAATTCCTTGGTAAGCTGCATGGCCTTGTCCACCTCTTTTCCCTTAGGCTCACTGCGCCCAAAGAACATACCCAAAGCCATGACAGCACCGTTGACGGCGCCGCAAGTACAGCCTGCCCCCATGCCTACAGGAAATCCCGAAGCCAGCCTTATAATACTGTCATCAAAAGGCGCGTTAAAAGCGTCTTTTATGGCTTTAAGCACCGCCTCAGAACAATAAAAATCACCGTCGCGGTAATATTGTTCAGCTCGTGCTCTTACTTTTTGTATATCAATGGTCAAAGAAGACATATAATACCCTTGAATGTTTTATATTTTGAATAAATTATGTAGGAAACAACAAAAAAATCCACACTAAACAGCGTGGATATTGTAGGGGCGGAAAATATTGGATATTTTGAAAGGATAGCGAA
>CAYJFR010000214.1:0-3704 GCA_964369335.1 uncultured Desulfovibrionaceae bacterium
CCCACAAGGCTGGCTCCTGCCCACCATTGGCGCACTGCCATATGAAGTTTTTCTGCAAAGTCTTCGACATCAAAGGATAAAGGACGTTTGAGCAATAGACTAAAGCAGAAAAAGAATATTAACCATCCATAAATATTAGTAAAAAATGGCAGAATTTGCCCTGAGGTAAATATAAGACCAAAGGCTTGTATAAGATGTAAAAGCCCTAATTTAGCCCCAAAAAAATCACGGGCAATACTGAGACCTAAGACCACCACAAAGGTTATCATGCACAAACGCTGAAAGCGTTTCCACTTATACACTTTTCTGAAAAAGGTAATACGTCCTAAGGTCATGGCGCTGACCATACTTTCCGAAAGCCATACAATGCACATGGCGCCCATAAGTCCGCAAAAAATATTGAGCCCTTGATGCATGGAGGCTGCAGAAGGCATGGCTGGCATGGTTGCAGGTATCATGGCGGTCACTTTTTCTGTCATTTCTGGGGTGAGGGCGTGTTGCTGTATAAGCAAGAGCAAGTCGCCCGATTGGCTTAAAGCTTGCCCCAAAGCTAGGCCTAGCAGTAAGCCTAGGATGGACAAAAAGGCAGTGCGCCACGCAGAAAAATGCGCAATCTTACGCACAGGAGGTAAGAGCAAAGGAGGCAGTGCGTCACGCCATGTGTCTTCCATTTCTAGAAGGGACATCTCCTCATCGTCTGTTTCTAAAGCGGCGTTGTTGTCTACACATGTTTGCAAAAGGGTTTGTACAAGCTTTTGCCGTGTATCAAAAATACGCCCTTGTAATAAACGCTCGTCGGGCATGGCAGGCATATTATAGGTGGCATCTGCCACAAGTTGCGCGCTCAAAGCCTCTGCATCGCACGTTGCCACAGGGCTGAGAGCTGAAGACAAGACTGTCTGCGGTGTATCTTTTGTCATGGAATACCTCATTATAGACTAAATAAAATAACACGTAATAAGTGTTTATTTTTACCGACACGCTCTAGAAAAAAGGGCGGTCATGCTTATAACCGCCTTTTCTGAACGTGTTTTAAAGAACCACTTCTTCGGGATAAATGCTTTCCATACCCGCCTTGAAAGAAGCGAATGTTCCGCTTTTTATGGCTTCGCGGGCGCGGCGCACCGTATCCAAGAAATATGTTAAATTATGTAAGGAGTTTAATCTAAAAGAAAGCAATTCTTTACTTACATATAAGTGACGCAAATAGGCACGGCTGAAAGTACGGCATGTATAGCAAGAACATTGCGGGTCGAGGGGACCGTCGTCTTCAGCGTATTCTTTGCGCTTAATATTCACCTTGCCAAGGGAAGTATAGAGGGTGCCATTACGTGCGTTGCGTGTGGGCAAGACGCAGTCAAACATATCTACCCCAGCGGCAATGCCGTTGACAATATCAAGCGGTGTGCCCACGCCCATAAGGTAGCGTGGCTTGTCTTTGGGTAAGAGGGGAGCTGTGTAGTACAAAAAGTCCATAAGGATCTCCTTGCTTTCTCCCACAGAAAGACCGCCTATGGCAAAGCCGTCAAAATCTAAGCCACACAATTCTTCCACAGAGCGCTTGCGTAAATCTTTATAAAAGCCGCCTTGGGTAATGGCAAAAAGTAAATTGCCTGCTGTTCCTTGGGGATAGGCTTCACGTGCACGTTTTGCCCAGCGTGTGGTCAAGGCTAAGGATTTCTCTGTATAGCCGTATTCAGCGCCATAAGCCACGCATTCATCCAAGACCATCATGATATCAGAATTCAGATTACGTTGGATTTTAATGACGTTTTCTGGGGTGAAAAAATGTTTTGAGCCGTCAATATGCGAACGAAATTCTACGCCTTCTTCAGTGATTTTACGTAAATCATTAAGGCTGAACACCTGAAATCCGCCGCTGTCGGTCAAAATAGGTTTGTCCCACGCGTTAAATCCGTGTAAGCCGCCACGCCTTGCCACAAGCTCATCACCGGGGCGTAAGTATAAGTGATAGGTATTACCGAGAATAATTTCTGCTTGCAGGGCGTGTAAATCGTCGGGAGCTATGGCTTTTACCGAGCCCACTGTGCCCACAGGCATAAAGATAGGTGTGTTTATACTGCCGTGTGCTGTTTGCAAAAGGCCGGTACGAGCGGCGCCGTCTGTTGCTGTAATAGTAAAGGTCTTATTCATGCCTGTTTTATACTGGTATTGAAGCAGATAGGCAAGAGCTGACAAGTCAGGGATACATTTTTTTTGGTACATATTTTGCTGGATTCTGTTAAATAGGCAAAAAATTCATCACATATATATGAGGGGGCTTATATGAGTATTTCTGGTATTTCAAGTAGTTTAAGTGTTTATGGCATACAGTCTACAGATCTTTTTTCCACAGACAATGAGCAAACAACACAGCAACAACAGGCAAAAAATTCTGGTGACACTGTGAGCATTTCTGCCGAGGCGCGCTTGTATTTTGCTCAAATGCAATCCATGAGCACAGCAACGGAAAGCCAAGAGGAAGAAAGTGCCGTAAAAGCTAGTGTCGTTTCCGCTGAAAATGCTGAAGCTTCTGTGACTCTCACAGAACAAGTAGGTGAGTCTCAATCGGCAACTCCTGATTCACAAGGTGGATCTGGCGGCGGTGCTGGCGGTGGATCTGGTGGTGGTTCCAGTGAAGAAGATACTAGCTCCACTGAAGAAACTATTGAAAGTGAAATTGCTTCTGTAATGGCGCAAATCAGTCAAGCTCAGTCTCTTGCCAAGGAAAGCGGCGATTCTTCGCAAGTCAACGCCTTGATGGGGCAGTTAGCAAGTTTACAAGCTGAGTTGAGCGCGCTTTCATCGTAGTGGAGAGCATTGAATAAGATTTTTTTGTGGGGGCGTGTTGAGGGGGATATTGTGAGGTTTTATGTTAGAATTTGATATTTATAAAGTATGGCGAAAGCTAGAAGCTTTCGTGATGTTTGGATCTTTTTTTTCTTATCTTATTTTAGCTGTACTCACAGGTTATTGCATACATAAATACTATATTAAAAATGGTGAGCTGAGAGAAAAAACCGTTGCTACCCTTAAAAAAGTGTGGCTATTGTGGCTTTGTCCCTTGGTACTTTGTTATGTATGCTTACCAAAGGCGGCTCATGAAAATAATGGCATAAGCGCTTTTTCTTTGCCTCTCTATCGTGTGTGGGGCAGAGTAGAAAATATTCTTGAAATTAATTTACTCTTTTCTGCATTGATATTTTTCGCCCTTATAGGCACTGCTGGATACAGATATTATGTGCAAAAAGAAAATTTACGAGAACGCGCCTTTGTTTTCTTGCGAAATCTTTTTGTGTGGTATTTATTGCCGCTCATATTGGTGGTACTCTTCTTCCCTCGTATCATTATAAAAACTGCACCGTAATTAAAAAAAGCCACTTTCTTAAAGAAGGTGGCTTTTTCAGAAGTTTGAATTAATCCGTAAGGGCAGCTCTTTTTATATGTGTTAAAAACTACTTTCTACCTACGCAGAAATAAGCAAAGCCCTTACTGCCCATGGTGGCAGGGTTGTATAAGTTACGACCATCAAAGAGGATAGGCGCGGCAAGTAGGCCTTTGATACGCTCAAAGTCAGGGTTGCGGAATTGGTTCCACTCTGTGACCACAAGTAAAGCGTCAGCGTCTTGGCAAGCGTCATATTGCCCAGATACGATTTCCACAAGGGCATTATCTTTTAAAATTTCTGCGGCATTTTCATGGGC
>CAYJFR010000215.1:0-3684 GCA_964369335.1 uncultured Desulfovibrionaceae bacterium
GAATCTTGTAATCATAATTGCTTACCTTTTATACGTTATAACGTTAATTTCTCTCTTTGTATTGTTCCATAAGTACCAAGGGAATACACACATATATTCCCAATACAACAATACAAAGCCCCTGACGTACAAGTTTAGCCTTTCTGTACGCTCTAAAAGCAAAGATATACAATAAGGCTAAAATACTATTAAATACAAGCCCTAAGCCTATATACTGCGGGCTAAGAGTGCATGCCAACTTTCCTTTAGAGCTGTGCAAGTCTGTAAAAGACAAACTCAAAGGAAAAATAATTTCGGCAAGATTTGTCACAAAAGTGTCTTTACTGCGGCTCATTTGGTGGGTGAAAGAGTGCAAAGGCTTAAGCTTTGCGCCCAATTCACTGGCATTGGCAAAAGCCACCGCGTGTATATGCTCTGCGTCAGAATACACAGCCGTCACAAAGAGCGGATCCATAATAAGCTTAAAGTCCATACGCGACGGCGTATAATCTTTTGTGGGAATATGCGTCAGCGCAAAGTCTTCTTGGTGCATAAGATACACGCGCCCTTGGGTATCCACCACTAAACCAAGATATTTTCTGTCTTTTGCCTCAGCAATAACCATTTTTTGCGGTACAATGCCCTCAGCAAAGGGCACTTGCAGCACTTCAAGGATATTGTTTCTGCGTATGAGCTGAAAGGTTTTGCCCGCACTGTCCACCACAAACGTTCCCCCTTCAAAGGGCTTAAATGTGGTGAAGTTGCCCCAAACACCCTTGGCAGGAAAGGTAAAGCCTTTATCCGTCAAAGCTTTTGTATACGCTTGTGTTTGTATATCATCCACACCGTTAAGGTCACTGTCGATAAACTCCAAACGCGTTGAGGTAAAACGTATTCTGTCCGCCGGCAAAATCAAAGCTACTTGCCCTGGGTTGGCGTCCATAAGCGGATAAATTTCATCCTTATGCATATTGTCGTCCAACAAGCGCGCTGGCATTTCAAAAACGCGGCGTTCTTTTTGGATGGCGGCGCTGTCAAGAGTTTTGCCGTGCAATGTCATAGGCAAAAGTCCGCGTAAGTCCATATTTCTATAGTAGATAAAAGGGATTTTAGCTTCAAACTCATTGCGCGTGAAGTACTCCCCTTTTTCATTTTTATACACCACATCAGCATGGTGATTTTCAGATTTTTCTTCTGCTTTAAGGTCGCGTTCCAGTAATTGCTCTGTGTAAATCATATTATTGTCCACAGGGCTATAGAACATATGCGTTTTATCCACGGTTTTCACAAAAAGCATTTGGTAAAACATGGGCAAAATCCACGCGAAAAAGCATATGCCTATAAAATACATGCACAATGTGGCTATACGTGTCTTTATACTCATGCTACCCACCTATTTCTGTAATCGTCTGCGGAAAGAGCTATACTGTAAAACATACACGGCAAAAGCAGGATGAAAAAGGGTAAAATATCTTTATAATAGCCTGTTTTTGTATATAAAAACAAAGGAATGCACAGCCCAAAGCACACAATGCCAGCTAAAATCTTGCGCTTCATTTGTGGCTCAAGAAGCACAAAAGTGCCGCCAAGATAGGCATAAAATCCCGCAATAAACCACGGTAAGGTGGTCAGCATGGCGGAAACAGCCACTTCTGAGGGGTAAAAATGGCATATGCTCACATACAAGACCAGTGCATCGCAAGCAAAGACAGCACCCAAAAAGAGCGCGCCAAAAAGAGCGTGCAAAAGCACCACAAAGCTGGAATCGCAAGGGGCGTGTAGAGCTATGCGTATTCTGCCATCACGCATTTCTTGCAAAAATTGAAAGAGGCAGTACACAATGGCGGTAATAAAGGGAATAAACATCATATCGGCGTAGGGAATCTGTCCTAAATTCACCGTGCGGTACCACACAACTTCTGAGTGGTCTTGCATAAAAAGCCTGCGTAAGGTGATGAAATTCCACACCATATACAGCATATTAGCCGCAAAAAGAGAAATCATCATATAACGCGTTTTAACGCTTTCTTTATAAAAAATTGCAGAAACAGCCGCTGCTATGCGCATTTAATACCTCCCCGTAAAGCCGATAAAAGCGTCTTCCATGTTCATGCAAACATTTTGCATAGCTAAAGTATCAAGTTCGTATTGCTTGAAAATATCCTGAAGCTTGGCAGGGTCCACATAAAAGAACAGCTCTATAAAATCTTTGTGCCATTCCACATTGACCAAGATATCTTGCGGAATTTTTGCTAAACTTTGTTTAAAAGCTTCTTCGTTGGCAGGGCGTTGCATTTTGTAGCAAGTGAAGTTCTTAATAAATGCCGCCAATGAGGTTTGGTGTGCCATTTTGTGGCGACGCATAAAGACAGTATCGTCCACAAAGCGTTCCATATCCTGAATCACATGTGAGGTGATAATAGTCGTATGTTCACCGTCGCGCAGATTTTCGCATAAATAGTCAATAAATAAGCGTCTGTATCCAGCGTCTAAGCCCATGGAATAGTCGTCAAGAATCAAAAGCTCAGGGTCTTGTGCCAAGGTTAAGCCCAGCACCACCTGTGAGCGTTGTCCTTCGCTCATATGCGCTATGCGGTGATTTTTCGGCAGGCCCAATAAATCCACCAGATTATAAAAACGCTCTGGTTTCCATTTGGGGTAAAATTGGCGTGTGTATTTTTCTATTTGTTCGATGGTAAAAAATTGATAGGCAAGGTGTTTTTCAAAGAGCAGCCCTACCCTAGCGCGTGTTTGCGGACGGATAGCATGGGCAGTTTCTCCAAAGATTTTGCATTCTCCACTACTAGGGCGCAAAAATCCCATAAGAATTTGAATAAGCGTAGTTTTTCCCACGCCATTTTTCCCAAGCAAAGCGCACACACGCCCTTTTTCAATGGTCAAATTTAAGCCATTATACAATTCACGCCTTCCATAATTATGGCGTAAATCTTCTATGATGACAGGAGCTTCATTCATAATACTATCCCAATATACAAGGAATTGTGGAAACACTGATTAAATGCCTTTTTACCCTCTGACCGCGTCAAGTTCACTTTGTGAAACGCTTATATATGTCTATATATACCGCGCGCTTCCCAAAACTCACTTTCCTTGTCAGAGAACAAAAATTCTATTTAATCAGCGTTTCCTTAGCGCACAATGCTTTCGCCGGGAATTTCCACAGAATGGCCAGAGCCACCGTTAAACAATACCGTAAAATCTTGTTGCGGACGCGGCAAAACCACTTCGCTGTCTGCATTTAATTGGGCTTGTTGCAAAATATTTCCCGAAGAGTCTTTCACAACAATGCTGATACCTGTGGCGGAAGAACCGTCAGAAAAGCCGCCTTGGCAGGTAAATGTGCCATCGGCATTGTCAAAGCAATTCAATAAAGCGCTGTGTGCCAAGGCGTTTGTGCCAAAGCTGAGAAGCAATCCGCAAAGTGCGGCTACACATAGATTTTTTTTCATAATGTTCTCTTATAGAATTTCATTTATGGGGATTTATTTTTATTTTACTGAGGGCTTGTCCTCAGTTCTACTGAGGGAGACCTTTTTGAAAAAAGGTTCTCCCTCAGACCGCGTTGCTCTCGATTTGCGTAAACCTCGCAAGCTCGGTAACGCAAACGGCTGCGCCGCCCGTTGGGTCGGCCCTCTCAAAAACTTTTCACGGCGAGTCATTCCCTTTTTTTACGAAACATCTATT
>CAYJFR010000216.1:0-3660 GCA_964369335.1 uncultured Desulfovibrionaceae bacterium
CTTAACCGACTCAGTATTGCAGTCAAAAAGCTCGTAGTGTTTATTCCAAAAAGTCACAGATATGGGCATAGTATTAAGAATAGCTTGTTGTAATTCTTTAGCGTCTGAGGCTTCTTTTTGACTGGCTTTAAGCTCCCGTAAATCCTTAGTATAACCAAGTACCACATCTTCATTGTCAAAGTGCACACGATTCAAGGTCACATGCACAGGTACAAGCTCGCCATCATGAGCTTGATGTGTCCATGGAAGCTGAAAAGACCCTTTTTCAAAGGCTTGTAACAAAGCCTCACGATACAAAGAAGAAGCGTTATAATATGAATCTTGCGTAGATTGTGCAGACAGCACCATATCATATAAAGAGTTATGCTTAATGAAGAACTTTTTGGATGGAACTTTGAGTAGTTTTACCATAACTTCATTACAATCAATGATTTTCAACTCTTTATTCCAAAAAGTAATACCCATAGGACTTGCGTCCACCATGGCTTTGGCTCTTTTTTCTACACTGTATTTTTCTTCCAACGTTAAACGTAAATCTTTGGCCTCAGACAAATGTACAATAATGAATTTTTCATTTTGATAGTCTATACATTTAAGCTGATATTCAACAAGAGTTTCGCCTACATAAGGTAAAATATGTGTCCACACAAAATTATGTCTGCCCTTTACTGCGACACGTCGAAAATGTGCTTTTCTTCCTGAGATGGAATGTGTACCGCAAGGTTGTCTTTCGGGAGAAAATGTGTTTATGTTTTGACAAAATTCTTCAGCTGAGGCGCAGCCAAAAATATGCAAAATACTGTCAGAAGCGTAAAGAAGTTCACCGTGTAAAGACCAACACGCAACAGGAAGATCTATGCCTCGTAAAATATGATATAAAAAGTCGTCAGAATCTATTTTTTTTACTGTAATCATGGAGACCTCATAGTATATCATGTTTTACATGAATAAAAAAAATGACAGTGTATTTGCTGTGTGTACGTACTGGTATAAAAATACACTCTTCATGAGAGAAAATTTTGAATATACTCCACATTTAAGGAGAGTATGTATACATAAAAAAGAGAAGAAAGCGTAGCGTTTTTATAAAGTTATAGCGTCATAAAAACACTACGCTCAATGAACCATTATGGCTGTGACGTGTATTAGCGCCCTTCCATTTTCAACAAGGTATCTAATACCTTGAGATCAGCAGAAAAGTCTTCAATATTATTACGTAATAAGTTTTTATGTTCGTGGCTAAAAGCTTGCTCAAGTCTTTGCAACACTTCTTCACTTTCTCGTAAAGCGTGGTTGATATCTTCACTGGCATTGACATTGGCTATGGAGTTACCAGCAAGGCGACAATAGTTATCTAAAACCGAATGTGTAGCAGGCAAGTAACGGTGCAAAAACTTTTCGCCTGATTCAGTATCCCTATTGTCTTCCTTCATACACAAAATAATGGCATCGGCAGACTTTGTCAGCGCCAGCATAGTTGGTTGTACACTTCTTGGCAAAAGAAGTTGTTTAGAACGTAGTCTTGCAATAGAAGTTTTATACTCAGAGTACATGGCTTCCTTGGCTGCACTTTTCGCCCTACTTGTAGCTGTTATATCCACCACAGGCTGAGTTTCTTGGGCAAGTTTTTTAGCGACTAAACGTTCACGAATTTGCCAAAAGCCTACCCCACCCAAAGCTACTACGGCAAAACTTATGGAAGTAACGCCTAAAAGCACAGAAGTAGCACTGAATTTCAATGCCAAAGGAAATAAGAATATAGCTGTTATCCATTCTGTACCAAGGGCATATTTTTTCATAAAAAGTCTTTGTGTCCAAGCTTGTGCACCGCCCCAAAAGACAGCTTCATGAAAGGGAAGTCCAAAGCTATAACATAAAACCATTTGCAAAACACCAAGTCCTGCGGGTGCAAGCCACTCTGTAGACAGACGCATATCACGTGCCACAAGACAGATTAAGCCCACATACATGGCTGCTGCCGTGTATCCAGGAACAAAATTTGCCACAACGCCAGCGCAAAAGAAGGCGCTTATATGCACAACAATACGTAAGCCGATTTTTTTGACGTTATCAAGAAAACTATCCATAAGGGATGGTTCAGCACTTTGTTGTGAAGGTTCAGACATATAGACAATCCTTACAGTCTTAAAGTTGAAGTTACTTTGCAAATAACTACGACGCAAAGAGCGTTCTGTCAAGAAGCTAAAAATAACAAAAGGGTATTTTTATGTATATTTTTCTAAGGATTTAAAAGAGTTTTTGTTTAAAAAACTGCATAAACTATACTCACTTGCCCTGCTCCACCAAGCACAGTATATCTTTCTTGAGGGCACAAACCTTGAGTATACAAAAACCCCTCTAAAGCCCCTTGTTGCATAAAATTTTTGTATTGCGCATAGTGTTCACCGCCTATAAGCCGTTCAACAACATGTGCAAGAAAAGCACTTGGAAGATGTATATTGCGTTCAGCAAGGCAATAGTCAGCCACAATCACTTTTTTTGCTACACGTAAAAGCTCGCGCATGACCCCTTGTCGTATTTCCAAAGGCATAGTGTGCAAGGACATACACAGCGTGGCCACATGAACGCTTTGCGTCGCCAAGGGAATATGCACCGCATTAGCTTGAAGAAAAAAACTTTCAGAAGCGTTTTTTCTGGCTTCTTGGAGCATAAAAGCATTGGTATCAAGCCCTATACAGGTCATATTCTGCGTATACTGTTGTGCGACAAGACGTAAAAGACCGCCTGCGCCACAACAACAATCTAAACAAAATACAGGTGTGTGTGGTTCTTGCAGTGCTTGCTTATACACATGCGTAAGGACTTCTTTACGTAAGCCTGAAAGCAGAGGTGACAAAAGAGGCTCATACAAAGCAACGCTTTTCTTTTCTAAAAATTTACGCATAAGTATGTAAGCTTTGTTCTAGTAAAGAAAAAATATGTGTGCGTACCGCGTGCATAGAAGGATCATCTGGTAAGGTGTGCATAATGCTGTGCAAATAGCCTGAAGCGTGTACAGCATTACGGGTAGACATATAGTTCATATCGTGTATCCAAGAACCAAGCACTAACTTAAAATCATTAATATACACAATGTGGTCATAAGAGGCTAAACGATTGTGCAATATATCTTGGACAATGGCGTCAGTCCATAAAAGAGGCTCGTCTTTGGCATAAAAGGTCACGGCACTGCTACAGGTATTTTTTTCAGAAAAGTGCTCTGCCATAATACGCAAAATATCAAATTTATCGGCATCTCGTACGGCTTGCGTAATATGCTTTAAAGGTGTGCTAAGTCCTTTGGGAATACGCACACGATTATGCATGCCCACAGCGGCTAATACAAGCGCTCGTACTTCTTGAGTTTCATTAGCAAGAACCCCCTCTTGCTTTAAGACTTTCACCCCACACGTGGCATGGTTGACAGAATGCGCATCTTTAAATGTCTTATATTGAAGAAATTGCTCAAAGCGACCAATGTCATGGTATAAAGCCGCCAAGATACAGGCGTGAGTGTATGGTATAAGCGCAGACTCTTGTTGTGTCAGCAAGCGCATGTGCTTTACTACATGTTCTGTATGTACAATCTTTAAGCATAACATAGCGGAATCATCTGTTTTTTCACAAAAAGATTGCGCATAGGAATGAAAAAAGGCTTCG
>CAYJFR010000217.1:0-3659 GCA_964369335.1 uncultured Desulfovibrionaceae bacterium
CCCACATGGAGGCAGAAGTATCGAGCACGATGGAGATATTATAATCTGTGCCCGGATCAAGATAGCTTGCTGAGCCTTCTGTGGCCACTATTTCACTTTCAGGCAAAGTTTCCGAACGATTTGCCACAATATCAAAAGAGGTGCTGTCGCCATCGGCGTCGGTAACCTTAATGGTTTCTGTGCTGCTGCCGTCAACAGGTACATTGGTGACTTTAGCAAGCCATTGATCACTGCCTTCAGCATTGGTAAGGGAGTTGCCATCCTTGGAGGTGAGCACAGTATTGCCTGCAGCATCGGTATCTACAGTGCCGTCAGTGGAGGTCCATTGACCATTTTCGTAGGTAAAGGTGCTCTCGCCAAATTCTAAAGATTTTCCCTCGCTATCATCGGCGCCAAAGTCAATATTCACAATGGTGGTGGCTGTGTCAGAATCTGTGGCGGTATTGATGGTATTTTGCATTTCTGGCGCATCGTCTTTCACAGCAACATTAAGGGTGACATCATGGCTATTGCCGTTTTTATCATACACAGTGACGGTCACTTGCGCGTCAGTAGATGTGTCTGTTGTTGTGCCGTCAGCGCCGTGAGCAGTGGTTTCAGTAAGAGTTACGGTGATATTGCCGTCTTTATCTACTGTGGCAGTACCGAGAACCTTATCACCTATGGTAACGTCATAAGAACCTTCAGCAGCTGTATTTTCTTCACCAAGCCAATCATTTTTGGCTACAGTGGTGTTCGCGCCTGTGGTGGAACCGTCTTCGTTGGTACCTGTGCCTTGAGTAAGTCCTGCTTCACCCACTACAATAGTAGCATCTTCAAGGACAAATGGGCTAGAGTTGTTGTCGTCTTCGGTGTTTTCTTTTTCTGTTCTGGTATTATCTGTATTGCCAGAGTTTGTATCGTCATTGGACGCATTTCTTTCAGTAGAATATTGCTCAGCGCCCTCATTAGGATAATCTTGGTCAAGACCGTTGAGGCGGTCAACGCCGTCATAAAGCGTGCCAGAAATAGTATCTACACTACTACCACCACCTTGAGCTTCGCCAGTTTGTCCTGCCGCTGGCATAAGGGATTCATCAAAAGCAGCAAAGAAAGATGCGCCGTCTATTTCAGCACCTTCAATAAGAAAGGAAGGCATATTTTCAGAAGAATAGGTTGTATAAAATTCTGTAAGGCTCACAGAAGACCCATCATCAAAACTTATAACAAGATTATCACCGTCGCGAGTAAGAGCGGCTTCAGTAGAGTCAAAGTCAAAAACAAGACGGTCGTCGCTTTGAGGGGTGAGAGTTACAGATTGACCTGCAGCAGGTTTTTGCAATGAAATGTCAGCCATGATGAAATCCTTTTAATAAAAGTAAGTTGTGTTAAGCATGCAAAAAGGCATGCGCTTAGACGTACAAAAATAGAGACACAAAATATGTCGGGAATAGACAGGAAATATAAGGTATATGATGTGTAACATCACATAGCGAGGAAGACATCCTCAGGTTACAAAGAACTTTTGCAACCCTTCAGCAACGCTGTAAAAAGCGTGACTTGCAAGTAAAGGAGCATCACGGCTCACACGTAAGTATACGTAGCTCTCTCATAGATGTGAATACTGTTATTGTCAACATATTTTTAGTAAAGAGAATATATACTGTAAGAATATTTTTGAACAGTATTGTATGAAATAAATTATTACATCTTTTTCCTCAGAATTTCACCGTAAAACGATGTTTTTTGAGTGGATGTATTATATCCGTGTAATACAATAGTGTCGCTGAGGTTTTCCTCAATATAAAAAATATCGTGGAGTTTAAGTTCAGAGCAAAAGTATATACTAAATCCTTGTATTGTAGACAAGTCAGCGTATTCATTGGCTAAAGAATCAAAAATGAACTCACCGTAACGGCAATTATTTACATGTCCAAAAGCATCAATAAAACTGCGTAATACAGTGCGCTCACATACTTTTTTATAGTGAAGTTTTTCTTTAAATACAGGAGCTACGTCTAAGGTAAATTCAGGATGTGGCTCTTCAAGAGTAAAGGGAAGCTCTGCTTTTCTGTAGACGCTTTGTGTGTTAAAATCCATGAGGATAGAGTAGATGGTGGCAACAAAAACCACAGCGCCGCTTGTGTCAAAAGCTTTAATTTCACGTCTAAAATAAATACGTTTACGCTCACTATGCCATGTTTGTATTTGTAGATTTTCACAGCCTTGAACGTGCTTTTTTATGTCAACATGCAAACTGACCAAAACCCAGCCCAGCTTTTTTTCTAAACACGAGGTAAAATCTAATTTATACAGACTCAAATGTTCATCAATGACTTTACCAATAATATGCTGATAGCCATGCGGCTTTATATATCCTTGCGCGTCCAGATAGGCAAAATCTACTTTGACTTTATACAGGTGCTGTTGTTCTGTGTTCATGGTAATCTCTTATATATGTTGTAAGCTTTTTTTGTTAAAAATCGCTCTATGTATAGCTTTTTATAGTATTTATGTCCACGAAAAAGAATAGGCATAACGTATTGGCGATTTTTATTTCAAGGGCATATAGCTTAAGCTGTTGTAATGAGTGTTTTTAGTAGTATTTACTCTCCCTCAAATGAAGCTTTACCTAAGAGGCTAAGGTTGTTATGATGCCCATATTGTTATGTGGATGTGGTAACGTATGGTTTCCATAGTATTATGTGCTTTTATAAGTAATAATATATGTAATACGTAGTTACTTTCAGATTATTTGAAAACAAATTATAGTAAAAATAGTAGATTGTGATTTTTTATGAACTTTATTCAAAAGCATGCTGTTCTTTTTTCCCTATCTTTGATTGTTATATCATTTCTTTTGTATATAATGTTTAATGTTCTCTTTGAAACTTTTCACTTTGACTTTACCGAAGAGCAAAAAAGCCAGTTTTTAGACGGAGCTTCACGAGTGTGTTGCAGTATACTTATTATTTTAATAGCAAAAATAGCTCTTGGTTTTAAGTTTATATTCCATTTTACCACCAAAAATTTCAAACAGGGCATGGTATATATCTCGCCTGTGTGCTTTTTGCTGATATGGTCATTGTTGTTACTTTTTATTGTTAAAGATAGCAATGGGGAAAGTATTTTAAGCCCTGTAACAGTTCTTTTGATATTTTTTTCAAATATTATGACAGGCTTTTACGAAGAGCTTCTTTTTAGAGGGCTTTTAGTTCAAAACTTGCTCACTACTTCCAAAAAGTTTTCACTTGCAAAAATTGTAACTCTTTCAAGTTTGGCATTTGGGCTTATTCATATTGTTGAGGGGATAAGTTTTCAAATTTTGGCAGCCTTTTTTTCAGGCATATTTACCATAGCCGTATTTATTCGTACTAAAAATATCTGGCCTGTCATTATAGAGCATGCCTTTTGGGATATTGCTATTTTACTGGCGTATACGAATAACCCCAACGGTATTTCTATTATATCTAGGATTGAAGAAATTTCAGCATCTGGAATATCATTTACTGCCATAGTAGGGGCTATCTTGCCGCTGCTTATTGTGTTGCTTCCAGCTCCTTTGTCTTTATTTGGTGTATTTTTGCTCCGTAAAAGCAAGCATGAAGAAATAAAGGCTCTTTGGGGATTAAAATATGATGCCAATGGAAATGCAATTAGACCATAATATACTTTTTATG
>CAYJFR010000218.1:0-3646 GCA_964369335.1 uncultured Desulfovibrionaceae bacterium
AAATAGGTGCTATTGACTTTGCTGGCGGCGCCGTGGTGCATATGGCTTCTGCTGCCGGTGCTTTAGCTTGTGCTCATGCTTTAGGTGCAAGAAAAGGTCTTGGTTCTGTACCCATGAGACCGCATAACTTGACATTAACTTTGCTTGGTGGCGGTTTGTTATGGTTTGGCTGGTTTGGTTTCAATGCAGGAAGTGCTTTGGCTGCTGGTGCTTTGGCAGGGCATGCTCTTTTAAGCACACATCTTGCCACAGCTGCTGGCGTGCTTGGCTGGCTTATAGTGGAGTGGAAGCGTACAGGAAAGCCTACTTCTTTGGGTGCCGTTTCTGGGGCCATTGCCGGACTTGTGGCAATTACTCCTGGTGCAGGTTTTGTTTCCCTTGGTTCTTCGCTTATCATAGGCTTTGTAGGCGGTATAGTATGCTATGGTGGTGTGCTGCTTAAAGAGAAATTACATTATGACGACGCGTTAGATGTTGTGGGTATTCATGGTCTTGGTGGTACATGGGGCGCTTTTGCTACAGGTCTTTTTGCCACAGCTTCTGTAAACGGTATTGATGGCTTGTTCTATGGTAATGCCTCTCTCTTGGGTTCTCAAGTAATTTCCATCATAGGCACATGGGGCTTTGTATATATTGTGAGCAGGATTATTCTTGCCATTGTTAAGGCTACCGTCGGCTTACGCGTCAGTGACGATGCAGAAATACACGGTCTTGACCTTGCTGAACATAATGAACGTGGCTATTCCCTCTAAGAGTGAGAAAAGGAAGAGAATATGAAAAAGATTGAAATTATTATTCGTCCTCAAGTGTTGGATTTTGTACGCGCGTCCTTGGAAGAAGTTGGTGTAACTGGTCTGAATTATAGCGAAGTGAAAGGCTATGGACAGCAAAGAGGGCATTCTGAAACCTATCGCGGCAAGACTATCTTTGTAGAATATGTGCATAAGGTACGCTTAGAAGTTGTGGTTAGTGACGATATGATGGAAACGGTCATTACTGCTGTGGAAAAATCGGCAAAAACAGGTCATGTGGGCGATGGTAAAATATTTGTTATGGATGTGTGCGAAGTAGTCCGTATCAGAACGGGAGAACGTGGCGAAGTCGCCATTTAGACGGAGCTATTAGTGTGATCCTAGGAACAGTCATGACTTTTGTGGCTGTTCCTTTTCCTGTTTATATTTTGTAACGAGTTAAGCTTGACGTTTTAGATAAAAGGTGTGCATATGAATTTACATATACAAACAAAAGAAGCGCATATGACAAAAATAACTCCCTATGGAAAAGATTCTTCTGACCTTGTACGCCTTGTAGGCATATTAGATTCTTTGCATAAGAAAACCATAACCCTCGATGACGCCTTAGGCTTTATTCAAGAAATTACCTATGCTAAACGAGCTTTATTGGTGCTTTTATCCCCCATAGACGGCGACTTATATATTGAAGCTGCTTCTGGCATCTCCAGCGAGCAAAAAAAACAAGGGCATTATGTGGTGGGAGAGGGCGTTGTGGGCAAGGTTATTCAAAGTGGTAAATCACTTTTTATTGAAGATGTTGTGCACAATCCTCTTTTTCTCAATCGAACCCATGCCAGAACTTCTATGGAACATGTGGCTTTTTTATGTGTTCCCATTAAGTTGCAAGATAAAGTCATTGGGGCCTTGGGCATTGATAGACCTAAAGCTGAGGTGCGCAATCCTGAATATGAAGAGCGACTTTTGAATGTTATTGCCAATGCTTTTATTCCTTATATACGTATGCATCAAGATTCTATGCAAAGTGCAGAGGACAGACCAAAAACGCCGCTTCTACCAGTATGGCATAAATCTCGCTATCGGGGTTTGATTGGTAATTCTGAAAGTATTCAAATAGTTTATGAGCGTATAGAGCAGGTGGCGGCTAGTAATACTACAGTGATGTTGCGTGGAGAAAGCGGCACGGGTAAAGAATTGGTGGCTCGCTCCATACATGAAAACAGTTTTCGCAGTGCGGAGAAATTTATTTCTTTGAATTGTGCTGCCTTGCCGGAAAGTCTTGTGGAGAGTGAGCTTTTTGGACATGAGAAAGGCGCTTTTACTGGGGCTATGCAAGCGCGTAAAGGGCGTTTTGAATTGGCTGACGGGGGCACGCTTTTTTTGGATGAAGTAGGGGAGCTGACTTTGCCTACGCAAGCAAAACTTTTGCGCGTGCTACAAGAAAAAAGCTTTGACCGTATCGGTTCTACAGAAAGCCGTACGGTAGATGTGCGCATCATTGCCGCAACTAATCGAGATCTTGAATCTATGGTGGATATAGGCACATTTCGTAAAGATTTATATTATCGCCTTAATGTTTTTTCCATTTCCTTACCTTCACTGCAAGATCGTAAAAGTGATATAGCTTTACTTGCTGAACACTTTTTAGGTATTTTTGCCACTATTCACCAAAAAGAAAAGCCAAGAATTGCTTTGGCTGCCAGTGACATGCTAGAGCGTTATGCGTGGCCGGGCAATATTCGTGAATTGGAAAATATCATAGAAAGAGCTATGTTGCTGGTGGGACAGGGGAAATATATTTTGCCACAGCATTTACCTTTAGAATTACACAGTAATAAATGTTGTCAATTTGCTTCTACGGCGAAAAATGTAGTGCAGCACGCAGGAACTTTGCCAGAGCGCATTGAGGAGCTTGAGCGTGTTTCTATTACAGAAGCTCTTGCGCAGTCCAAAGGGCATATGGGACAAGCGGCAGAAGTTTTGGGCATTACAGAGAGAGTTATGGGGCAACGTATGCGAAAGTATGGTATAGGTTATAAAGAATTTCGTTTGTAGAAATTAGAGCATGTATGTGCCATTTTGATAGCGGAAAGGGGAAACCTTTTTCGCTATTATTTTTTTGAGTGTAAAGAAATCCGACACTTTTGTCGGAATTCTTTACACTTTGAGCGTGTGTGATTTATTTTTATTTTTAATATTAATATGTTGTATTTGGTATAGTTTTTGCATTTTTTACGACATTAGAATTGTAGACACTTTTTTGGGGAGGAAGTATGAAAAAATTTATGGGAACACTTGCGTGTGGCTTTTTATTACTTATGGGGAGCACACATGCCAATGCCGCTTTTTTAACAGATTGGAATTATACGCTGTCATCTACCGAAATAAAAAATATAAATGAGCCTTTTGGTTATGATTATATAAGTGAGCATCTTCCAGATAAGGAAGGGGTAACGTACCAGTCTGGTGGATATTATCATTCTATAGAGCCCAAGCATTCTGCTGATGTGACAGGAAATGTTTCTTTTTTGGGGAGCGGTGTATCGCAAAGTAATAATGATGTGTTGCTTCGTTACGATACTTCAACAACAGCGGTTGTTACAGCAGCACAGGGTGAGAAAATAGCCGATTTGTCATTTACCTATACTGCCACCTCTGCTGGTAACGAAGTTACCCTGAATATGACGTATACTATCCCCTTGTATTCTTATTATGATGCAACCTCTAAAACTGCCTATGTGTATTATAATCAGAATACCGTAATCTCTGTAGGGTCAGGAATGAGTAATTATGGTGGTGATTTATACAGTATGGTAGGTGTTAATTTATACGTAGATGGTGCTTCTTTAGGTGAAAAGACCATTGAAAAAGATACCTATCGTGGTTGGGCTATT
>CAYJFR010000219.1:0-3637 GCA_964369335.1 uncultured Desulfovibrionaceae bacterium
CCGTGTTGTCAAACCTTGAAACCCACAATGCTGAGCTGATAAAAAGTGGCAAGAGTAAGCAAGAACGTTTTTCAATACTGAGTGATATTGCCACATATCAGATTAAAGTGCTTAGTGAAGCCGAAAGAATCAAAGAACTACCGGAAGAGAGGAACGATAAATGAATGCTGTAATATATGCACGTTATTCCAGCGACAATCAGCGTGAAGAGAGCATAGAAGGTCAACTTCGTGAATGTCTTGAATATGCCGAGAGAAGCGGAATTACTGTCATTCACAACTATATCGACCGTGCGTTGTCTGCTAAAACGGACAATCGACCCGAATTTCAGCGCATGATAAAGGACAGTTCAAAGGGAGAGTTTGAAATTGTTCTTGTTTGGAAACTCGACAGATTTGCAAGAAATCGTTTTGATAGTGCGCATTACAAGAGTATTCTAAAGAAAAACCGAGTAAAACTGTTGTCCGTAACCGAGAAAATTCCCGATGATTCAACGGGTATTTTGCTTGAAAGTCTCCTTGAAGGGTTTGCAGAATTCTATTCTGTGGACTTATCCGAAAAAATCATTAGAGGTCAGACGGAAAACGCACTCAAGTGTAAAAGCAACGGTGGCGGTCATCCTGTCGGATATGTGGTGGATAGTGAACGGCGGTTTCAAATTGACCCGCTAATTGCTCCGCTTGTTGTTGATGCATTCAATATGTATGCCGATGGTGCTACCGTTAAAGAGGCGATGGATTATCTTAACAGCAAAGGCGTAAAAGCCGGTTCGGGCAAACCCCTCAGATTTGATGCTGTAAAAGGCATGTTAAGAAACAGAAAATATTTGGGCGAGTACCGCTATGGGGATATAGTCATACCGGGTGGAATGCCGCAAATAATTTCGCAAGAGTTATTTGATAGGGTTGCCAGACGTATAGAGAAAAACAGAAAAGCTCCTGCAAGACGCAAAGCTAAGGAAGAGATGTATTTGCTGACCACAACGCTGTTTTGCGGTAAATGTGAAGCTTTCATGGTGGGAGAAAGAGGGACAAGTCGCTCCGGTAAGGTTCATCACTATTATAAGTGCGTAAACAATAAAAACCACAAAGGGTGTGATAAAAAGTCTGTCCGCAAGGATTATATTGAAGACTATGTGGTAAATCGCACCATGAACATGTTAAAAGATGATGATTTGGTGGAATCTTTGGTTGTGGGAGTTTATGAGTTGCACAATGCCCATGTTGATTCTACCGTATTATTGACGAAGAGAATAGACGAAACTAAGCTGGCAATAGGTAATATTCTCGATGCTATTGAAAAGGGTGTATTCACATCATCCACCAAGGAACGATTAGAAGAACTTGAGCGTCAAAAGAGCGAGCTTGAGATAGAGTTAGCAAACGAGAAGATACGAAATCCAAAAATTACTATGGAACAACTGAGATATTGGATTAAACGGTTTAGAGAGATAGACCCAACAGATTTTAAGCAACGTGAGCAGTTAATCGACAACTTCGTGAATGCCGTTTACCTGTTTGACGACAGGTTTACCGTTAATTTCAACTTAGTAGAGGGCGAAGAAACCGTGTTATTATCGGAAATAAAATGTTCGGGTATGGATGTTGCGCCTCCACCAGGCAACGTAACGTTGCATCCAATATCGTTCTATACTTCGGTGTAGGACGATTTTTTTGTGCTCGTCACATTGCATCTATATTGTCAGCATTACCCACCGGCGTAACGCCGGGTTTAATTTCGTCCTATACTTGGGTATGGGACGATTTTTTGTGCTCGTGACACTGCATCTATATTGTCAGCATCACCCAGCAACGTGCCCAAGGGGGCAGACCCTGACGTTGCAACAAATGTCGTGTTAACCTAGGTTGGTACGATATTTTTTTGTTCTCGTGACCATGCGTCTATATTGTCAGAATTATCCAAACCTTGTGTGAAGTATTGCACAATTTCATCATTTTCAAAATTGTCTATTGGTTCGCCCTAAACGTCAACATCCCAAACTCTTTACCAAAAGTGCTTACCGCATGAACCCGGTTTTCAAAGCAGTCCACTTTCATCTGTGCCCAACCTGTTTCAAAAAACCTGAGACTTCGGGGTAATTTGTGTGTCGCAAAAGGTTCTAAGGAAGACGTTTTAATCCCGAGGGGTTCGTTGACAAATCGCACCGGATGAGATAAGATATATGATGTATAAGTGTCACTATGCCTTCTTGCGCATTTTAAGGCATTTACATATGAAAATTGTACGAATATCTTATAATACAAGGGGTGTAAAAACATGACTAAGAAGAGAATTGTTTCGATGTTGCTTGTAATCGCAATGGCGGTTACGTTTGTGCCGACGGTTGCGCTTGCGACACCAGAGTTGGATGCCCTATCGTTAGTTACTGCGCTCGGTGGAAATGCAACGGCTACGGGGAGCACCGTCACAATGACGGCCAACATCACAATAGCAAGCGGCGAAACCGTCGATATTCCAAGCGGGGTGACGCTTCATACTGGTGCAACAACCCTCACTGTTAGTGGCACGCTAACTGTCAATGGAACGCTCACAGTTGATACCAATGGAGGGCTTACCGTGGGATCCGGGGGAAGCCTCACTGTGGCATCCGGCGGTACGTTTACTAACGGGTCAAATTTGGTGGTAAACGGCAGTTTATACGTGAGCGGTACATTTACTAACAACGGAATATTTAATCTAAACTCCGGTGGAGATTTCACGAACTACAGCGGTTCTACTTTTACGAACAGCTCTACTTTTAACAACAAATCTACGTTCACAAACGCGGGAACATTTGAAAACAAAGCTGCTTTCAGCAATGAAGCGGGTTCTACATTTACAAACTCCGGTACATTTAATTTTCATAACAACGCTACCTTGGAAAATAGCGGATCAATCAATAATACCGGTGGGCAATTTAAAATGTCTGCGAATACATCTTTTTCTTCCAATACAAATGTTGATGGGATCACACATGCTTCCGCCGGCTACATCGCGACGTTTGATGCTTATATGGGTTCGTTTGGAAGTGCTGAGGGAAGCGGAAATCAGTACATGTATATCGCCACGAACGATTCGGGATCGTTGGATATTACTAAAATAAAAATTCCCACCAGACATGATTACACTTTTAACGGATGGAGTCCGGATTTAAAATTCGACATTGATAAAAACACCACATACTCTGCACAGTGGACTTTCTCCGGTTATTTCCTACCTACATATCGGCTTAACATAGTGACTGAGGAGGAGGGTGCGCTCCAAGTTCTCGTCGGAAGTTCGACCACTCCTGCGGGTTCAACCGCTTTTGTTGTTGAAGGTGCTAAAATAACCGTTCAAGCGACACCGGGATATTTGCTCAATGACATTTCGGTAATGTATGGCAGTGTCGATATTGCAACGACGTATGACGAAGTTACAAAAACATATTCATTTGAAATGCCCGCAGGAGAGACGACGTTAACGGCTACACTTACCGAAACAGTACCGGAGATTCAAAATGCATGGTCGAAGGTTGCGGACGCTGCGAAAGATGGTACGGACTACACGCTTGATAGCGACGGTAACATTGAAATCAAAACCCCGGCGGGGCTTGCGTGGTTTGCGGATGAGGTGAACGGCGGTAACGATTTTGACG
>CAYJFR010000220.1:0-3567 GCA_964369335.1 uncultured Desulfovibrionaceae bacterium
GAGAAGATCTATGATTATCGGCGTTCCCAAAGAAATTAAAGCTAACGAAAACCGCGTCGCCATCACTCCAGCAGGGGTAACAAGCATGGTACAGCACGGCCATAGTGTCTATATTGAGACAAGTGCTGGACTAGGCAGTATGATCAGCGATGCAGAATATATAGACGCAGGCGCACACATACTCCCCTCTGCCGCCGAAGTTTGGGCAAAAGCCGAGATGATTATTAAGGTAAAAGAACCTCTCCCCTCTGAATATGCCTACTTTAGAACAAATCTTTTACTGTTCACCTACTTACACCTTGCTGCTGAGGAATCCCTCACCAAGGCTTTACTTGAAAAAGGTGTGGTGAGCATAGCTTATGAAACTGTACAGCCAGACAACGGCTCACTGCCCTTGCTCGCCCCCATGTCTGAAGTGGCAGGTCGTATGTCTGTCATTATCGGCGCCAATATTCTTGCCAAACATCATGGCGGCTGCGGAATGCTGCTTGGCGGTGTACCCGGTGTGCCTGCGGCTAAAGTGGCCATTATCGGTGGTGGGATTGTAGGAACCAATGCGGCTAAGATGGCGCTGGGATTGGGCGCTCAAGTAACTATTCTTGATAATAACATCAATCGTTTACGCTATCTTGACGACGTGTTTTCCATGCAAGTGACCACTATGGCATCCAACAGTCATAATATAGCCCTTGCCACCGCAGAATGTGACCTCTTAGTGGGCGCTGTGCTTATCCCTGGTGCAAAGGCACCTAAACTTGTAACTGAAGATATGGTAAAAAACATGAAGGCCGGTGCTGCCATTGTGGACGTTGCCATTGACCAAGGCGGCTCTGTGGCTACCATTGACCGCATCACCACCCATATGGATCCCACCTATGTGACACATGATGTGGTACACTATTCTGTGGCCAATATGCCGGGGGCTATGCCTCGTACATCAACCTTTGCTTTGACCAATGTCACCATGCCCTACGCTCTCCAGCTGGCAGACAAGGGCTGGAAAGAAGCGTGCCGCAGTGATATAGCATTGGCTCGCGGCTTAAATACTGTAGATGGCAAGTGTACTTATGCAGGTGTGGCAGAAGCCTTTAACCTTCCGTATACAGACGCGCAAAGCGTGCTGGCATAGTCCATATCACCCATTATTACATAATTTTTATTACCGCTTTGAGTTGCAAGCTCAAAGCGGTAAATTCATTTTACAACTCTGCTCTATTGATTCCCAATACTCTACAAAGTTGGCAAAAATGATGCTCTTTTCGAATTCTATTAATTTCTTCATAAGTTATATCAGGATAATCCTTAAAATCGAAAAGTTCATAGGCCTCTGATTCCAAATCAACCTTACAACAAACAGAAGGACGCCCTCTATGCGATAAAGTTAAAATACCAAGCTGAGGGCACGTATCCTTTGACACATTAGGGTTTTCTGGTTTTACGTAATGCTCTCGATCCACAAGAATTAACTCTTCTTGTGCTTGCTTGAGAATATGCTCTGGCAAAGTGTTCTGAATATATTGCTTAGAGTACTCAAAACAATTAAAAAAAGCATTACCTGTAAGAAAAGAAACACCTAAGTGCTCAGAAAATTTTCTGATATATTCTACTTCATGTTTATTATGCTTATATTCGTGGGCATATAAGAATATATTAGACGGGGAGCATAATGCATTTTTAGCGTTTTCAACACTTTGCTGTATATTATCAACTATCTTTTTAAATGAAAATCCATGTGCTCTGTCATAAGACTTCTGGCTAAATCCAGGCATTGATATATACATACGTTCAAGATTAATAAGCGGTACTTTTTTTTCTAGTACTATGGAACCATTAGTGCTTATTTGAAAAAATAAATTCCTATCTCTAAGAACATTCACTATATCATAAAATTGAGGGTGTAACAATGGTTCACCCCAGTTGAACAGCCTAATGGAAGTTCCTTCAGCTATTAAGCCTTTATCTAGTAAAAAATCAATAGTGTTAGTAAATAGACTTAGAGGAATAAACTTTTCCCCGCGAGATTTAGTATTACTAATGGGAGGGCGAAGATTTCTACTGCGCGATCCTCTTTCACACCAAGGACACAGAGCATTACAAACATCACTTATTTCAAAGTAAACACAATAATATAACGAACTACATGCACTCATATATACTCCTTTTCAAAAAGAGTACATTTTTTTTGCAACAATGAATATAGTTTTTTGCAAAGGAAGTAACTTTTAAGATAAGAAATTTCGGCGTTGGAAAGTTTATAGGGGAGAACCTCTTGTTCAAAAGATTCTCCCCCAATAAAATATAGTATAATAAGCCTCAACTATTGCTGTGTGTCAGGCTCAAAATCCATAATGCGCCCTTGAAGCCAAATATAGGCGTCAATTTCATCGCCCACCTTAGGTTCATAATCTTTCAGTACGGTCTTAGGCACATAGAGCATAATATGCAAAGGCTCACGCTCAGGCATGGGGAAATCAAGACGCAACATAGCCACTTCTAACTTATCTAGCATACAAGACTGTATTTCTAAAATAGTGCTGCGTACTTCGTATTCACCAAAACAGCGCCCAGGCATAACTATTTGCCTACCGGCAAGATTCATTTTTAATATAGGCACATCAAGGCGGCTCTTATCTGGGTTTTGCTCAAGCCAAGCCGCGGCGTGCGCTTCATACATGGCACCTTGCGTGATAGTCATTTCATCGATAAGCGCTTTCCGTATACCCATAGCTAAACCGGCTATAAGAAAGGTATGTGACACGCCAGGGGTAAGGTCTTCTTTGTCGCGATAATATAAGGGATTATAAAACCAAAGAGGCTTTCCTCCTTCTAACACACAAGCGGCTACATTAGCTTCTACACCAGACTTCCAAGGCACAGCGGAATGTACTTCTAAAGTATTGGGGTAACCTTCCAATAAAGGCGTGGCGGTGACGGGTTTTAAATCTTTTTCATCTTGCCCCTGTAATACAACAGCAGCGCGAACAGGTTGATCTTCGGGCCAAGCCATAAGCATGGTTTCTTGCGCGCTGTCTTTACGCTGCCAACAAGGGCGCGTGCCGCCGGCGTGTACAACAGTGGCTAAAATCTGAGACATCAGCGCTTGAGGATTGCCTACAAGCACTGCCCATTGATGCCCAAGCCCCTCAAAATGTGTACGATGGTCCTCTAGTTCTTGTATCTGCTCTTGTTTTTTAGACATATTTTTCCCTTAATAAAATATGCTCTTGACTCAAAACAGCCTTTTGCGCCTTACAGACAAGAGACATATAAAATCTTCATGCGTTTAAACCTTACCGAAACAATAATTTGAACATATCTTACACATAAAGTATAGTGTTTTTTTGCGCACAGTCATTTTAGCTTTTTCGTAAAAGAATGCCAAAAAAATACAAAGTCGCCTCTCAAATATTGACAAAGCATGTGAAAGAAGCTATACGTCCGTGTTCATTGCGTAGAGCCAATGTAGGAAAGCCTCAACTTGGTGTTGTGGCAACACATATTTCAAATAACTTCTCTTGGAGGAAAACGTGGCTAACCATAAGTCTGCCATTAAGCGTCACAAGCAAA
>CAYJFR010000221.1:0-3540 GCA_964369335.1 uncultured Desulfovibrionaceae bacterium
TTTCCGAAGGCGCCGAGATTCCAGATCACTTCGGTCGCGATGAGTGCCTCGTAATTTTACGTAAGTACTATGAAAGCCTTACTGAAAAAGTAGAAGTAAAGATGCAACGCGCAGCTTCTGGTTCCACCATGTAGTTGTTGTGTAGCTGAGAATATAAAGGGAGAGGTTTTACTTCTCCCTTTTTTTTATGTTAAAGAGCATAAAGAAAGAAAATTTTAATGGTTTACAATCCTTTGTTCTTTGAGTATGTGTAAGCAATACTTATGTATTTTTGCATCAACTTTACTAAAAGGAGAGTTTCATGTTTAAGACAATGATTTTAGGGCAAGAATATGCTCGTGATGCCTATGTGGAAACAGAGAAAGAACTACGCGTAAAGCTTTTTGAATTGCAAAGAAAGTGCGAAGAATACAAAATTTCTATTCTTGTGACTATTTTAGGCGTGGATGGTTCTGGACGTGGCGCTCTTGTTAATGCACTTTCCTCGTGGGTGGATGCAAAAAAACTGGTGAACCATACTTTTTGGAAAACCACTGAAGCTGAGGCTTTTCGTCCTGACGCATGGAAGTATTGGTTAAAGCTTCCCGCTTATGGGGAGTTTGGTATTTTCTTTGGTGGCTGGTATGATGAAACTATTCGTAAAGCTTCTTACGGTGAAATCAGCGATGCAGAGCTGTATAAAACCATGAGCAAGCGAGTGCAATTCGAAAATACGCTGGCAGACAATGGCTATGCCCTTGCAAAATTCTGGCTGCATTTAGGGCAAGAAGAGCATAGTAAAAGACGTAAAGCGCGTCAAAAAGAGCAAGGATCGTGCCGTTTTACGCCTTATGATAAGCATAGTGAAGAAAAGTATAATCAACTTATCGACACTGTTTCTAAAACCATCACCATGACGGACAGAGACTTTGCTCCTTGGTATATTATTGATGCGCACGATAAGCGCTTTTGTCATGTGACTGTGGCGCAAGCCATTATTTCCCATGTGGAAGGGCTTATTCGAGCAAAGGTTGCTGAAAAAAATGCAAAAGCAGAGCCAGTTGTGGCAGATGTGGTTGAAACTGAGCCTACCGTTACCGTGCTTGACAGATTGGACATGACGCCTTCTTTAGAGCGTGCTGCCTATAAAAAAGAGCTGAAAAAATTACAAAGGGAAGTGTTTCAGCTGTCGTATAAAGCCTATCAGCATGGTATTTCTTCCACATTGACCTTTGAAGGATGGGACGCTGGCGGCAAAGGCGGCGCCATTCGACGCTTGGCAGCCGCTGTGGACTCGCGCATTACGCGCATTATTCCTGTGAGTGCCCCCACCGATGAAGAATTAGCCCACCATTATTTATGGCGCTTTTGGCGTCATGTGCCTATGGCGGGGTATGTGACCATCTATGACAGAACATGGTATGGGCGTGTGTTGGTAGAGCGTGTGGAAAAATTTGCAAAAGCTTGTGATTGGAAACGCGCCTATGCTGAAATTAATAATTTTGAAGAACAGTTGGTGGACGGGAAAAATATTTTACTCAAGTTCTGGCTGCATATTTCCAGTGACGAACAATTAGAGCGTTTTAAAGAAAGAGAAAATACGCCTTGGAAGAGTTACAAGCTTACCGATGAAGATTGGCGTAATCGCGAAAAAGCAGAAGATTATAAAATAGCTGCCGATGAAATGTTTATGCGTACCAATACAAGTTATGCGCCGTGGCATATTATTCCTGCCAATTCAAAGTATTACGCGCGTATTCAAGTGTTGAAAATTTATCGTAAGGCATTGAAAGAAGCTCTTGGAAAGTATGCAGATGAATCTTGCGAAGTGCATAAAAAATAAATAAGAAAATAAGATAAAGTTTTTTTGTGGGGAAAGGAGCGCATCCTTTCCCTTTAACTTTTATAAAGGCTGTAGAATATGCATGCCGTAAGGAATAGATGGTGTATTTATACGTACTGGATGTTTCTGTTTTTCAAGATGAACAGCTTTTTGCCCGCATCTTTGCCACGCTTCCCCCTTGGCGGCAAGAAAAAGTACGACGTTGCCTTAAAAAAGAAGATGCGTATTTGAGCCTAGGCTGTGGATATATTTTACAGCAGGGTTTTATTGCTTTTGGGGTGGATATAACTTCGCTGCCAGTGTGTCATAACACTTATGGTAAGCCTTCATATGCTCTTACACCGCCTGTATACTTTAATCTTTCCCATGCCGGAACATGGGCATGCGGTATTTTTTCAAACACAGCAGACGTAGGGCTTGATGTGGAAATTCTGGATGTATGCCCTTCGGTTGAGGTATTGCAACAAAAAATATTACATGTGACAGAATATGCGCAATTACGAAAAGTTATGGAGCTTTTTTCTACACAAACAGCGCGTATGCAAAAAGAATTTTATTATAAAATATGGACGTTGAAAGAAAGCTATCTGAAAGCTTTGGGATGTGGCTTTATACAAGAGCCTTCAGCTTTTTCCCTACCTTTACCCCTCATAGAAAGCCTTCATCAATACGATAAATACACGATGTTTTGGGCTGAACAGCAATGCCATTTAGGTTTTCTTTCTTTGGATAATATGGCGTTTGTGGCGTGGTGTTTACGCTCAGAGAAAGCAGAGGCTATACAACTTTGTCGACTCACTCTATAAAATCTTAAAATATATCTTTTTCTTAGTTATATAAGATGATTACATTTTTTAAAAAAAGAATAAAATACATTTGTGTAGAAAAATAACTCAGCTTATATTTTTTTACATAAATGTATAAAACTATAAATGTCATTAAAATTATTAAAATATATTTCGTAAAAAGATCTTGTTCATAAAGGTACAAGGTCTTTTAGAAGATAGCTTTACGGTGAAAAAATACCAAAATGTATAAAATTCTGAGAGGTAAAGAACATTTGTAAAAAGTATTTTTGTATATTCTTTTTATATTTTATACTGTTACGTAGTTTAAATAGGTTTGGCATACTTCATGCTTTAGAGCTTATGTTATTCGCGCGGAATACTTGTCAACAGTATAACAAAAGAAAAGAAGGTAAATACAATGAATGCAAGTGATACAGGTTTTATCATCATTTGTGCCACCATGGTCATGCTCATGACACCCGCTTTGGCACTTTTTTATGGCGGTCTTGTTCGTTCCAAAAACGTTCTTTCCACACATATGCACAGCTATGCTTCTTTGGGGCTTATTACAGTGCTTTGGGCATTGCTGGGCTATTCCTTGGCATTTGGCCCAGACCAAGGTGGACTTATTGGCGATTTTTCCTATATTTTCCTCAATGGGGTTAATGGTGAAGCTGCTCCCTTAGCACCGCACTTGCCGCATACGGTCTTTATGGCTTTTCAGTGTATGTTTGCCGTGCTAACTGTAGCTCTGATTTCAGGCGCTTATGCTGAACGCATTCGTTTTTCTGCTTTTATCCTCTTTTCTACTTTGTGGTTTTTTCTTGCTTATGTTCCCATGGCGCACTGGGTCTGGGGCGGCGGTTGGATGGCACAAATAGGTGCTATTGACTTTGCTGGCGGCGCCGTGGTGCATATGGCTTCTGCTGC
>CAYJFR010000222.1:0-3532 GCA_964369335.1 uncultured Desulfovibrionaceae bacterium
TACGCGCACGAGAGCGCCCAAAGCTCATGGCTTTGCCGCCGCCGCCTTGCATTTGGCGCATAAAGAAAATCCAAACGCCAATAAGTAACAACATGGGGAACCAAGAAATAAGCAAGGTCATATACCAAGGTTGATCGTCTAAGGGCTCGGCTTTAATGCTTATCTTTTTTTCCATAAGGCGATTCACAAGGTCGCCATCAGCGGGAGCGTAGGTTTGTATGCTTCTGCCACTGATACTGTTACCAATGAGTGTTCTGCCTTGGATAGTGACTTGTGTAATGTCGCCTTTATCCACTTGCTGTAAAAATTCCGTATAAGACACTTGCTGATTGGAGCTTTGTGGCTGTTGGAACATGTTGAAGAGCATAACCATGGCCAGAGCAATAATAGCCCATAGCGTAAGGTTGCGAGTAAATTGGTTCACGATTCCTCCGTGATTTTGTATGTCATTTGTTTTTTTGATTATTATATGTAAGTAGCGTCTTGAAAAAAGACAAAACGCATAATCTCTAAGAAATAATACCACATTTGTTTTTGGCAATGCCTTTTGTTTTGTTATTTTTAACAATAAAGACAAAAGCAAAAACTTGCTAACTTTTTCACTATATAATTTTTGAAAAAAATTTGCAATTCTTTAGGAGTGGTTCCAATGAGGGTATTTTTCATGTATTTTACCGCGGCGGCGTCAATAAAGGCAGATGAAAGCTTATGTATAGTTTTTTATACACGCTCTAAGGCTGTATACTATGCTTTTTTACCATAAAAATTTTCCTAAAAGAAGAATATGTTAGAAAAAATATTTGCATTACAAGAAAGGCACACTTCTGTACGTGTGGAATTATTGGCAGGTTTGACCACTTTTATGACTATGGCATATATTCTTGCTGTTAATCCCAGTATTTTAAGCCAAGCGGGCATGGACAGCTCGGCCCTTTTTGTGGCTACGGCTTTAAGTGCCGCCGTTGCTACGGGTCTTATGGGTCTTATGGCAAATTTACCCATAGCCGTAGCGCCAAGCATGGGGCAAAATGCTTTTTTTGCTTATACTATTGTTTTGGGTATGGGGCATTCGTGGCAATTTGCTTTGACAGCGGTTTTTTTAGTGGGCTTGCTCTTTATTATTTTGACGGCGTGCAATTTACGTGAAGCTTTGTTGCATGCCATGCCAGAGTGTATGAAGCACGCTATTACTGTGGGTGTGGGGCTTTTTATCGCTTTTATAGGTTTGCAATCGGCGGGTTTTGTGGTGCACCATCCCGCAACTTTCGTGACCTTAGGCTCTTTGTCTTCCCCCGGAATGCTTGTGGGGGCGGCGAGTATTTTCTTTACCACCATACTTTTGTGTTTTCGTGTGAGCGGTGCTTTATTTTATGGTATTATTGTCGGTACGCTTCTAGGTATTCCTTTAGGAGTTACACAAATAGAAAATTTTGACACAGCGCTTTTTTTCTCTGTGCCTAGTATTGCCCCCACCTTTTGGCAATTTGAATGGACGCATGTTTTGAGCATGGATATGTTTATGGTTGTGGTGGTATTTTTATTCGGCAATTTGTTTGATACTATGGCTACCTTGCTCGGTGTGGCAAAAAAAGCGCATCTTTTGGACGAAAATGGACAACTTGCCAAGAGTAAAAACGCCTTTATGGCAGACGCCTTAGGAACCACATGCGGCGCTATTTTTGGTACTTCGCCCCTCACTACCTATGTAGAAAGTGTGAGTGGTGTGGCAGAAGGGGGAAGGACAGGGCTTATGGCTGTGACTGTCAGTGTGCTCTTTGTGCTTTCACTTTTTGTGGCGCCTCTTTTCTTACTTATTCCGCAACAAGCCACGGCGGCCATTCTTATTCTTGTGGGTGTTTTTATGGTGGCAGAGGTGGTACATATTGATTTTACACAACCTCTCACCGCTATTCCAGCCTTTTTTACCTTATTGCTTATGCCTCTAACCTATAGCATTGCTACAGGTATTATGGGGGGGATTATTTTGCATGTGTTATTGCATATAGTTGTGGGAAAATGGCGAGAAGTGAGTTTATTTACTTGTATTTTGGCGGTAATTTTTACCATAAAGTTTGTGTATGGTTAGGAAAATATTGTGCAAAGGGTGTAAATTCTACTATACTTTTTGCCGCTTAAACGGTAATGCGTAGCTAGAAATTGGCGTGCTAAGGCACTCGAAACAGTAGACAAGATAGGGAATAGGTATGTTTGAAAAATTTTTTGCGCTTTCTGAGCGTGGCACTACAGTACGAACAGAAGTTTTGGCGGGTATCACAACCTTTATGACAATGGCGTATATTTTGGCTGTAAACCCTAGTATCTTAGGGCAAGCGGGCATGGACGCTCCTTCTGTGTTTGTGGCAACAGCTTTGAGCGCTGCCATCGCCACAACTATTATGGCTTTTGCTGCCAATTTGCCCGTAGCATTGGCGCCTGGCATGGGGCTTAATGCCTTTTTTGCCTTCACCGTTGTTATAGGTATGGGCTATTCTTGGCAATTTGCGCTGACAGCGGTTTTCTTAGAAGGGCTTATTTTTATCCTGCTCACAGTGACCAACTTACGTGAGGCCATGCTTCGCTGTATTCCTATGGCCATGAAAAAAGCTATTTCTGGCGGTATTGGGCTTTTTATTGCCTTTATCGGCTTAAAAAATGCGGGCATAGTTGTTAATAATGACGCTACGCTTTTGGGCTTAGGCTCTTTATCTCAGCCCGGTGTTATCGTGGCTGTGACAAGTATTATTTTAACAGGTATTTTGCTTTGTTATAAAGTTCGCGGTGCTTTGCTCTTTGGTATTTTGGCAGGAACAATTTTAGGTATTCCTTTAGGCGTTACCAATATAGCGGCTTTTGACGCTTCTAAGCTTTTTGCTGTGCCAAGCGTGAGCCCCACTTTTATGCAATTTGAATGGCAGCATATTTTCACCTTAGATATGGCCTTAGTGCTGTTCACATTCCTTTTCGTAGACCTTTTTGATACCTTAGGAACTTTGCTTGGTGTTGCAGGTAAGGCGGGTATTTTAGATGCAGAGGGCAATATTCCTCAAGCCAAAAGTGCTCTTATGGCAGACGCTGTAGGTACGACCATAGGCGCTGTGCTTGGTACGTCAACCGTAACAACCTATGTGGAAAGCGCCAGTGGTGTAGCAGAAGGTGGAAAGACTGGTCTTACAGCCTTAACCGTAGCAGGGCTTTTCCTTGTGTCCTTATTCCTTGCGCCCATCTTTTTACTTATTCCAGGACAAGCTACCGCAAGTGCTTTAGTGCTTGTAGGTTTGTTTATGATGAGTCCCATCACAAGCATTGACTTTGATAATTTCCAAAAAGCTATTCCTGCTTTCTTAACCATGATTATGATGCCGCTGACATTCAGTATTGCTAACGGTATTATGTGGGGCGTTGTGGCGCACGTTATTCTCAGCGCAGCTACAGGAAAAGCTAAAGAAATCACTTTCCTTTCTTATATATTAGCCATTGTATTTCTTGCTAAAATGGCTATGAGTTAAGTTTATTTTTAATAAAATAGTATATC
>CAYJFR010000223.1:0-3509 GCA_964369335.1 uncultured Desulfovibrionaceae bacterium
AGAACCGAAATAAACACCTATAATAGTGCCAAAAACCCATGAACATTGTGCTGTGCTGTTACAGGCGTAAAGGGTAGTGAGAGACATTTTCCACCCTTTTTGAAAGGCTGTGGCATGCACACCAAAGGTTTCATCGGTGAGCTGTAAGCCTATGAGAAAGCGTTGCCAGCGTTTGGCGGCTTGGGTATGTGTTGCCAAGGAGGCAGACATAAGCAGATGGCGTAAGTTGATGATAAATACGGTGAGAATCACTGAAGCGGCGCCCACACCTGTACCCCAAAGAGACGCAGCCACAAATTGTCCTGAACCGGCAAATATGCATATGGACATGATAATTGCCAAACCAGGGGAGATGTCATTTTTTACTGCCAATACGCCAAAGGCAAAGGCTACGGGGACATAGCCAAGAACGATGGGGAAGGCGCGTTTTATGCCTTCCATAAAAGGAGAAGATGTTGCTTGCATGTGGCACTTGTATAGCTTTTTGGAGTGCTGTTCAAGTGTTTATAAGTTACAAAGACATATATAACAGCGCCGAGAGGGTAAAGTATACTCTCTCGGCGCTTTGGCTATAAAAGATTGTATATGGGAAGATTACATATTTTTATTCATATTGGCTATAATATCGTTAAGCTTTTGCACTGTGGAATCTAATTCATTAACAGCACTTTCTGCCACATCCATAGCTTCTACGGTGGTGGTGGTAATGTTATTAATAATGTCCACACCTTCTGTCATGCTTGCCACTGTGCTGGTCTGCTCTTGAGCCGCCGAAGACATGATACTGATATTTTCGGCAGTGTTTTGTATCATGGTGTGAATACGCTCCAAGGCCTCACCAGATTGTTGTGAAAAGTCTGTAGCCATAGTCATTAACTCTAAGGTTTTATTGGCGCCCTCAGTGGCTCCAGCAATACCATTGACTATGGCGGTAATACTTGTCTTCACTTGTTTGGTAGCTTCTTGAGTCTTTTCTGCCAACTTACGCACCTCATCGGCTACCACAGCAAAGCCGCGCCCCGCATCGCCTGCGCGAGCGGCTTCGATGGCGGCATTGAGTGCCAGAAGGTTTGTCTGGTCGGCAATGTCATTGATGACTAGGGTAATACGTGAAATTTCTTCCGCTTGTGTACCTAAAGTAGACATGTCTTGCGAAAGCGTGTTGACTTGACCCATAACATCTTCAATGCAGTTTACTACTTTGAGTACCACTTCATGCCCTGTGTTGGCTTCTGTACACGCTTGGGCTGCAAGCTCAGAAGCATTGTCGGCTTTATGTGTTACAGAGATAGAACTGGCTTGCATTTGTGCGCACGCTGCCACAGAACTTTGTGTTTGCTCTAAAATATCTAAGGCCGCGCCCTTGGCTGTGGTCACTTGCGTTGCCAAAAGCGAAGAATTGTTGGCCACCAGTTGAGAAACGCCGCCAGCGTCTTCAGCACTTTGTGCTATACGTACATTTTGCTCTTCCACCTGTTTTTGCTGCATATGTAAAGATGTAATGTCCACACCAACGGCAAAAGCCCCAATAAGCGCATTGTCTAAGTCATACAAGGGTCTTGAGGTAATAAGAAAATGTTTTTGCTCGCCGCGTAAGTTCACAAAAGAAAGAGGGTGATCTGTCAATGCTTTTTCGGCATCCATAACGCGAGAAAGAATACTATCGCCAAGCCCTACTCTATTAGTAAAATCTCGTAAAGGTACGCCTATACACGTTTCTGGGGTAATATTTGCCCCAAAGCTGTCTAAGATTTGGCTATTACAGGCGGTGACTCTTTTTTCTGTATCTACCACAAGGTAGGGGATAGGCACACCAGCAAGCACACTTTGTGAAAAGCCCGTTTCTCTTTTGATATTACGCACCATGATTTCAAGATTTTGTGCAAGTACGGCAAGCTCATCCCGACCGGCAATGGAGAAATGTATGTCTAAATCTCCTTGTGTTATACTGTCACTGGCTTTACGTAAGACTTCAAGGCGATTAACAATAACTTTTTTAATGAAAAATTGTAACAAAACAACCATTAAGACCAAGGCCACAAAGCCCAAAGCTATGGTATTATATGTGGCAAAAGCCAGCTCATCCATAAGTGGCGTTACGTCTTTGATAATGGTGAATTGCCCAAGAATAGCCTTGGAAGAACCATGACAATGGTAACATTCTCTTTCATTGGGAATGCTGTTCACTTGGCTAAAATACCATTTGTCATCGTGTTCTAAAAGCTGTGCAGACTCTACAGGTGAAATAACAGCCTGTTCTGCTTCTTTGATGACTTGAGGCGGAAGGTCAGATTGGCTAATGGGTTTTTCTTCCACATGGGCTTCCGTGGAATACGTGATTTTATCTATAAAGCTCGACATATACATGCGTATATCTGGATGACTTTGCCCTAAAAAAGCAAACTCTTTACGTGTTCCGATATCGTCACCTGCCATCATGGGACGATAAATAATGGTTTGCATCAATTTTTCGGACAACTCCGTTGCCTGTTCCATTTGTAAAATAGATCTTTCCCTATTGGCATAGGATATCCACGTAACCGCAATACTAATAACTATAGTCATCATGGCTACAAGTAAGAAGGAAAATCTACGACCGATATATTTACTATTTGCTAGCATACTACCCTCTCTAAAGACTAGGCCTAGTGTCCGCCGGCATGCACTCTGCCGTCAAAGAAAATACGAGTCACTTTTGAATCGTCATGGCACTTGAGGCACACTTCTAACGTGGGCTTTTGTGCTATACTTTCTACGCTTTGCTCAATGGTATGCAAATACCCCATACCGTGGCACGATTCGCAGCCCACTACTGCTAAATGTGGAGTTTGCTCAAAGCTGACAAAACCGCTGGGCTCGCCATAGCCTGTGGTATGACAAGAAAGGCAACCACGAAATTCTTCGGCAGTGAGCTTTTTACGCATTTTTAAAATGGCTTTATCACTGACGGCTTTTTCGGAAGTTGTACGGTAAATACGAACAATTTCTTCGTGGCATTCTACGCACGCTTCTACTCCCACATATTTATTTTGTGGGGAGTCCGTTTGCGCGCTATGGGCAGAAAAAGAAGACATAAGGTAGAGGAAGCAGGAAAACCCTAAAAAAACTTTTTTAGGGCGGGTACAAGACGAGATTTTCATAAGGCGTCCTTTGCAAAGATGAGCAAAAGGTGAGAGAAGTGGGCAAAAAACAAAGCAGATTTTTGGGGCTGCTTTTTTCTGCTTACATAAAAAAAAATACTTGTCAACCCTGCTAAGCTATTTTTTTAACATACTTTATTGCTAAGATATGCCCTTTTTTTTCTAAAATGTATAAGCGTATACAGAATACAAAAAACATCAAAGAAAAATAAATACCCCCAAGATCCCAGTATCTTGGGGGTATTGGTGCCAATTCTGGCTTTGGCATGTGGGTATTTGAAAAAATACCCACATATGCCAAATATATTTAGCCACCGATAAGGTTCATGGCCATACGGGGCATGGAGTTTGCTTGACCAAGCATGGCCA
>CAYJFR010000224.1:0-3465 GCA_964369335.1 uncultured Desulfovibrionaceae bacterium
GGAGAATCTGTAAGCAACATAACGAGGCGGTCAATGCCAATGCCTTGACCTGCAGCGGGAGGCATGGCGTATTCCAAAGCGCGAAGGTAATCTTCGTCCATGGCACAGGCCTCGTCGTCTCCAGCTTCTTTTTCACGCACTTGCATTTCAAAACGGCCGCGCTGATCCATAGGGTCATTGAGCTCAGAGAAAGCATTGCCGTGTTCACGACCCACAACGAAAAATTCATAACGGTCTGTGATATCGGGATTATTATCGTTACGGCGCGAAAGGGGCGAAATATCCGTAGGATAATGATAGATAAAGTGAGGCTGAATAAGGTTTGGCTCTACATCAAGGTCAAAGAGCTTGGCTTGTAATTTACCAAGGCTTTCGCTTTCCACCACTTTTTCACCACGGCTACGCACATAATCACGTACTTTTGTATAATCTTGGTAAAATTCTGGCTTGTGCCCGCCTATTTCTTCCAGAGAATCGTGGAAAGAAATACGCTTCCATGTGCCGGGAGTAAGATCAATTTCTTGCCCTTGATAGGTGATAACAGTGCTGCCACAAACCTTTTGCGCAATATAACCAAGTAGATTTTCTGTTAGATCCATCAAATCTTCAAAGGTGGCATAAGCCCAGTAAAATTCACACATGGTGAATTCTGGATTGTGTCGGGTAGAAATACCTTCGTTGCGGAAGTTACGGTTGATTTCAAACACTTTTTCAAGTCCGCCCACCAAGAGACGCTTGAGGTACAACTCAGGCGCAATACGCAAATATAATTGCATATCAAGGGTGTTATGGTGTGTCACAAAAGGACGCGCCGTAGCACCACCAGCAATGGGTTGCATCATGGGTGTTTCTACTTCTAAAAAGCCTTGCTCTTCCATGAAATTACGGAATTCACGCACAATTTGACTACGCTTTTGGAAAATTTCGCGGGTTTTTGGTGTCACCAAAAGATCTACATAGCGCTGTCTGTAGCGTGTTTCCATGTCTTTAAGACCGTGATACTTTTCCGGCAAAGGCCGCATGGAGCGCGACAAAAGCCGAATGTTTGTACAGTGTAGGGTCAGCTCTCCTGTTTGTGTGAGGAAGAGCGTGCCTTCACAGCCCACAATATCACCTATGTCGAACTTCTTGAAGATGGCATAGGCTTCTTCGCCCATGTCAGCCTTCACCGCATAACATTGCATGCGTCCGCTTTGATCCATCACATGAAAGAAGGCCGCCTTACCAAAAGAACGTAATGCCATAATACGCCCAGCAATGGCAAAGCTTTGTGTATTGCCAAGCTCTACTAAGGCGTCCACATCATAGCCACCGTAGTTTTGCAAAATTTCTTCTATGACATGTTTTTTGTCAAAGTCGTTAGGATAAAGCGCAACTCCAGCGTCTAAAAGGTCACATGCTTTGACTACGCGATTTTTTACCACTTCATTTAAGTCGTCGCGCGCGGCGAAACTTTCCAGCATGGGAGTAAAATATTCCACATGAGGTGACTTAGAGGCAATTTTAACTGCCTTACGCTTTGGTTGCTGTCCTTTGTTCTCCACAGAGAATCTCCTAGAAAATAGGTAATAGGTTGTTTCTACTAACTTTTTCGTTTTTTATTTTGAAAAATACATATAATGAATTGGGAAAAATAGGACACTATGGCTAAAAGGTCAACTCTTTAGGGGGTGTTAATCTATTTTATACAAAAAAAAGGGACATGCCGCGGCACATCCCTTCAGATACGATTTATTCAGTCTCTTTTAAAGAGGCTGCTAGAGCGTATTCACATAAAATAATTTTTCGTGTTATATCAAGAAAGACCAATGCGCTTTGAGGGAACATACTCTTCTGGTATTTGACCGAAAAAGCGCATGAAATCTGACGCAGAGATAACCGAAAAGGCGTTTATGTGAAACGTTCTAGATACCCATAATATTATACCCAGCATCCACATAGATAATCTGCCCAGTAACAGCAGAAGAAAG
The DNA here is from genome assembly GCA_964369335.1 of uncultured Desulfovibrionaceae bacterium. Classification (GTDB taxonomy): domain Bacteria; phylum Desulfobacterota; class Desulfovibrionia; order Desulfovibrionales; family Desulfovibrionaceae; genus CAYJAD01. The sequence continues at coordinate 1,971 of CAYJFR010000224.1, forward strand.
ATCCGAGCCCAAGTACACAGCCGTACCGCCCACATCTGCTGTGGTGATATTACGACGTAATGGGGCGTGTTCTTCAATGTGGGGGAGATATTTTTTAAGCTTGCCACAGCTGAAGCGGCTAAGGTTTTAATGGGGCCAGCGCTGATGGCATTGATACGCACGTTTTTAGCGCCCAAATCCACAGCAAGATAGCGCATAGAACATTCTAAAGACGCTTTGGCAATGCCCATAACATTATAGCCAGGCAACACACGTTGTGAACCATTGTAGGTCATGGTCATAACAGAAGCGCCGTCAGTGAGCAGAGGCTCAAAAGCTTTACAGACGGCTGTGAGCGAATAAGAAGAAACATCTTGCGCCAAGGTATAGCCAGAACGAGAGGTATCCATAAAACGCCCTTGCAAGTCTTCGCGATTGGCAAAAGCCACAGAGTGCACTAAAATATCAATGCCACCCCATTGTTCTTTCACAAATTCCACAGCGGCGGCAATTTGTTCGTCATCGCACACATCAAGAGCAACGGTGAATTCGCCGCCCATTTCTTCACTGATGGGTTCTACGCGCTTTTTAATGGCGTCACCCACATAAGAAAATGCCATACGTGCGCCCTGTTCTTTAAATGCTTGAGCCACACCATAGGCAATGCTTTTATTATTGGCTACGCCAAGAATGAGGGCTCTTTTACCTTTAAGTATCATAAATTACCTCTTATTCTTCGTCAAAAGATTTACCCGTTAAAATTTTATACGCTTCTGCATATCTGCCAGCAGTGGCGTCTATGATGTCTTGCGGTAAGGCAGGCGCGGGAGCTGTTTGATCCCAAGGCTGTTGTGCAAGCCAGTTACGTAAAAATTGTTTGTCAAAGCTGGGTTGACCGCGACCTTCTTCATATTGGTCAGCAGGCCAGAAGCGGGAAGAGTCTGGCGTCATAACTTCATCAATAAGCACAAGTTCATCGTTCACTATGCCAAATTCAAATTTTGTATCGGCCATAAGAATGCCGCGGGTGGCAGCGTATTCACGACCAGCCTCGAAGATGCGCAAAGACACATCTTGAACTTTTTGCGCAATGTCATCGCCAAGCAAGGCTTTTGCTTGAGCAACGGTGATATTTTCGTCATGCTCACCAAGTTCTGCCTTGGTAGAGGGAGTGAAGATAGCAGGCTCGATTTTGGCGGATTCTTTCATATTGGCAGGCAAGTCATAACCGCAAAGGCTTCCGGTAGCTTTATAATCCTTCCAACCAGAGCCGGTCAAACAGCCGCGCACAATACATTCTACAGGCAAAGGCTTGGCCTTTTTAACCAAAACAGAACGCCCTTCCAACTCTTCTTTCCAAGGTTGTAAGGCTTCAGGAAATTTATTCACATCACTTTCAATAAGATGATTGGGGATAATATCTTTAAAGCGATCCATCCAAAATAACGTGATTTTGTTCAGGATAACACCCTTATAAGGCACAGGCTCGCTCATGATAACGTCAAAAGCAGACATG
>CAYJFR010000225.1:0-3464 GCA_964369335.1 uncultured Desulfovibrionaceae bacterium
CTCTTGATGAATACCTTATGGCACATGTACGCCGCATGGGTAAACCGACGCTTCTTATTGTCAACAAAGTAGACGGCGCCGAACAAGAAAACCAAATTCTTGCAGAATTTCACGGTCTAGGCTTCCCTGTTCTTGGTGTTTCTGCCGAACACGGACACAACTTGCGCCAATTACGCGAAGAGTTGCAAGACCTTATTCCCGAACATTGGGAAGATTTACAAATCCAAGACACCAGCCTTAAATTGGCCATGCTTGGTCGCCCCAATGCAGGTAAATCCTCGCTCATCAATGCCATCTATGGCACAGAGCGCATGATTGTTTCCGATGTGGCAGGCACCACACGCGACAGCGTAGACGTACAAATGGAAATCAAAGGGGAAAAATACACCTTTGTAGATACAGCAGGTATACGCCGCCGCGCTAAAATCACCGACACCGTAGAAAAGTACTCTGTCAACTCCGCTATCAAGTCCAGCACAAAGGCTCAAGTGACCTTGCTTGTGTTAGACGCTACGGAAGGAGTCAGTCAACAAGATAAAAGACTTATGGATCTTTTGCACGAACGCAAAACACCCTTTATGATTTTGATCAACAAAATTGACCTTGTGCCCCAAGGCGATCTTAAACAGTTGCAAAAAAATCTTTCCGAAATGCTAGCATTTTGTTCTCACGTACCTGTGCTTTTGGTTTCCGCTCTTGAAAAACGCGGCTTGGCAAAAATTCTTCCCCTTGCCAAGCAAATCCACGAAGAATGTCAAGTACGCATCCCCACAGGACAACTCAATAGAGCTATGGAAGCCGTACTTGCGCGCCACCAACCGCCAGTTATCAAACGCGTACGCGCTAAATTCTTCTACTTAACACAAGCAGAGATCGCGCCCCCTACCTTTGTTTTCTTTGTAAACGATGCAGAAAGAGTGTCAGAAAGCTACTCGCGTTATTTAGAAAAATCTTTGCGTAAGCATTTTAAGATTTTACACGCTCCCATGCGCGTGCACATGCGCTCTTCGCATACCAAGAGGACGAAAAAATAAAAACACTGTTCTATTTTTAACAGTCTTATACGTCTGACTTTTTAGCTTCATAAAAAGCTTGACACTTTTTTTTCGCGATAGTAAAGTCCATCAGCTTTACGAGAGAGTGGCTACTTTTCTCTTCAATTCTTTGTTTTCGTGCCGCTTTCTCCATCCTGATGCAGAACATTGTTCACAACGGGGTGGCCTACCAAAGGCCCCCTTTTTTTTATGCTTGAGAAAATATGGCAAAACCAGAACTTATTGAAACATTACACAAAATTGCACAACCCATAGTAGCATCTAAGGGTCTTGAAATTTGGGGTATTGATTTATTGCAAGGCGGACGCCCTTTAGTGCGCGTCTATGTAGATGTTCCGTATGAGAAGAAATCAGACGGCGCTACTCTTTCATCAGAAGCGGAAAAAAACGCTCACGATATGAAAAACATTTCAGCCACCATCGATCAATGTGCGGAAATTTCACGCATGATGGGGCTTACTATGGAAGTGGAAGATATTTTTTCTTCGGCCTATATACTTGAAGTGTCCACTCCAGGCTTTTCGAGAATGTTTTTCCATCTAGAGCAGTTACGCGGCTATGAAGGGGATACTTTAGAAATCACCCTCAACGATTTTTTAGCAGACTGTCCAGACTTTTTGCACGGGCGCAAAAAAATCAAGGGTGTGTTAACAGGCGTTAATCTTGATGAAGCGTCCTTTGACCTCAGCTTAGGTCATACACAAGCTCCCATAAGCCTCACCTTATCTTGGGAGATGGTACGCAAAATTTCACGCGAACACATTTTTGTAATGCCGGAAAAACCCGGGAAAAAATCTAAACACGAAAAATAGTCATTGTAGATTGACCCCTCTTTTGGGGAATACATCGGAGGCATCATGAATCCTATAGAACTTAAAAAAGCCATAGATCAAATCAGCAAAGATAAGGGCCTTGAGCGCGATATGCTGATTGAAACCCTTGAAGATGCAGTAAAAGCATCTATGATACGTCGTTTTGGTGAAGATGCCATTATCGAAGTCAATTACAATGATGAAACGGGCGATATAGAAGTTTATCAGTTTAAAATTGTGGTAGCTGACGGCGACCTTGCCAACGAAGACTCTGAAATCGAATTGGAAGAAGCTCGTGAACACGACCCTTCAGTACAACTTGATGACGAAATGGGTTTTCGCGTAAAAATGCAAGACCTTGGTCGTATTGCCGCACAATCTGCCAAGCAAGTTATTATTCAACGCATGCGTGATGCAGAACAAGGCATCATCTATGACGAATATATCACACGCTTAGGCGAAATTGTTTCTGGTATTGTGCAACGTCGTGATAAAGGCGGCTGGATTATCAACCTTGGTCGTACCGAAGCCATGCTTCCACGCGATGAGCAAATCCCCCGCGAACATTACAAACGCGGCGACCGTGTACAAGCCATTATCAGCGATGTACGCCGTGAAGGTCGTGGGCCACAAGTTATTATTTCTCGTGCGCACCGTGATTATATGGCAGCACTTTTCCGCCGTGAAGTACCGGAAGTAGATGACAACACCGTACAAATCATGGGCGTTGCTCGTGATCCTGGCTCACGCGCCAAAGTAGCAGTGCTTTCTCGTGAAAGAGATGTGGACGCTGTGGGCGCTTGTGTGGGTGTACGCGGTTCACGTATTCAAAACATTGTCCAAGAATTGCGCGGTGAGCGTATCGACATTGTTATCTGGAGTGCTGACATTGCCACCTATGCACGCAATGCCTTAGCTCCGGCCTTGGTGTCTCGCATTGTTGTGGACGATGAAAGCAATTTGCTTGAAATCATTGTTCCAGATGACCAGCTCACCAACGCCATTGGTCGTAAAGGACAAAACGTCAAACTTGCCGCCAAGCTTCTTGGTTGGAAAATAGACATATTTACCGAGACTCGCTACAACGAAGCTAATGCCATTGGACACGGTCTTGAGCAATTAGCCTCTGTAGCAGAGGTTTCTGTGGACGCTCTTGTGGCTGCTGGCTACTCTAATATCGAAATCCTGCGTCAAACCAGTGATGAAGACTTAGCAGAAGCTTTACACTTGAGCCCATCACGCATTGCTGATTTACGTTCCGCCATTGCCTTCCTTGCCCCTGCTGCACCCACAGCACCTGGCAACACGTCTGACGATGATGTCGAGCAAGAACCAGCTCAAGAAGACAGTGAAGTAACAACAGAACAAGCTACCCCAGATGAGGTAGAAGAATAAATGCCACATACGCCCATACGCATGTGTGTCGTATGTAGGCGACGGTTTGCCAAGGTGGAGTTGATGCGCCATGTTATCACCACCGAGAACACATGGTTTTTAGACGCTTGTGCCATACTCCCCGGAAGAGGGTATTATGTGTGCAAGGACGAAACCTGCAAGGAAAAATTTTCTCACTACAAAACGGGAATGAAAAGGCGCA
>CAYJFR010000226.1:0-3459 GCA_964369335.1 uncultured Desulfovibrionaceae bacterium
TTTGTTTTTTTGTGGGGGAGAGAAAAGAATTCGAAAAAAGGTTCTTTCCCTCCCCCACACCCCCTCCCTTTTCCAAAAACTTTTTATGGCGAGTCATTCTATTTTTTAAAGGTACATCTATTGCGCATGAAAGCTCGTACTATGTGGAAATTTCTTTGTCTTTGTCTTCTTTGCTATCCTCTTATGGCGTGCTTTGTGCCACATAAGTACTATGCAACGCTCACTCTCACCAATGATTCATATCATTTTGATTTTATAGGTGAGATGTATATGGCAGCCCTCTTCACAGCCAAAGCCCAAGATCCCTCTGTAGATAAAGAAATGGCTTCTGAGCAAATTTTTTCAGAATTTAAGCGTGTTATACACGAAAGAAAGCCTCAGCGTTTTGAAATACGCAAAACTTCGCCTGTTTCTTTTCAGACGCGTTTTACCTACACATCACCCTATACCTATCCAGAAGCTTCAGGGCTTTTTAATTTCACCATTCAAGGCGACACCCTCACTGTCACCTCACGGCACATATCTGCAAAAGAGCATGAGCTTTTACAAAAAAATTCCATACCCTCCCAAGGCACGCTTTGTATAAAAACCTATGGAAAAATTTTAGAAAATTCAGCCCCTCAACCTGCAAATATTTTGCAACAGTGCAGTACTTGGCATATGGAAAATCTTGACGAGAGCATAAAAATGGTTATTCGTTTTCCAAAATCTCTTGATGTGAACTAGCTTTTAAGGCACAGTGCTTTACGGATATTTTGTTTTGTAACATCTAACTTCGAGGCTTCCATGCTCCACAAAACACGCTTGCTTACCCCCGGTCCCACGCCCATTCCTTCACGAGTCCGTCTGCGCATGGCAGAAGAAATGATACATCACCGTAAAGACGCTTTTAAAGAAGCTATGCACAAGCTTCAGCCGCAGTTGCAACAACTTTTTGGCACAACAACCACCGTCCTTCCTTTGGCTTCCACCGGAACAGGTGCCATGACTGCCGCCGTTCACGGGCTTTTTGCCAAGGGCGAAAAAGTGCTTGTGGTCAATGCCGGAAAATTCGGCGAGCGTTTTGTCCTTATTGCTCAAACGCGTGGGCTTGAAGTGCAAAGCATCGATTTAGAATGGGGAAGCACTGTCAATCCTCAGCAAATTCAAGAAATTTTAGATAAAGACAGCAGTATCCGTGGGGTGCTTATACAATTAAGCGAAACTTCCACAGGCGCCTTGCATCCTGTACAAGCTGTGGCAGAAATCACCCGCAAGCGCGATGTACTCCTTGTGGCGGACGGCGTTTCTGCTGTAAGTATTTCCCCTTGTCCCATGGACGCTTGGGGCATTGACTGCCTTGTGACAGGCTCCCAAAAAGGTCTGATGGTTCCCACAGGTTTAAGCCTTCTTGCTTTTTCTGAACGCGCTTGGAAAAAAGCTGAAAGTTTGCCTCAAGAGTGTTTTTATTTCAATCTCCTCAAAGAGCGTGAAAAAATTCATGCCAAACAGACACTTTTTAGCACCCCTGTCAGCCATGTACTAGCCTTACACGAAAGCCTCACCATGTTTTTTGAACAAGGCGACACACCAGAACAAGCCCTTGAATATATCTATCGTAAGCAATGGGCTTTGACTATGATGGTACGCGCAGGCGTGCAAGCGCTTGGTCTGAAACCCTTTATTCCAGAGAATTTTGCTTGGGGCGTTACCTCTGTACTTATGCCTCAAGGTATTGATGCCACAGAAGTTATACGCCTTGCCGCACAAAATTACGGCGTTCTGCTTGCTGGCGGGCAAGACCATCTTAAAGGACGCATTGTACGTATAGGTCATATGGGATGGGTAGACTTTGGCGACATGTGCGCAGGTCTGCACGCTTTTGCCGAATCTTTACGCCAAGTGGGTGGCTATTCCGCCTCACGCTCTTATTTAGAAGAAGCCCTTGGCGCTTACAATGCCGCCTTACAAGTACCTGCGGGGACACCTCTCCCCACCATATGGAGTTAACTATGGAAAATTGCAGCACATCTGGTGAAGAGAACTTTACTATGCCACAAGTTACTTTTTCTACATTTATATTATCTTTGGCATCCTCAGCCCTTATGCAGTTGGGGGAAATTCCCAATCCTGAAACAGGAAGGGTAGAACAACAATTAGATTTAGCTCGTCACACCATAGATGTATTGGAAATGCTCAATGGTAAAACGCGCGGTTGTCTTAATGAAGAAGAAAAAGCCTTACTTTCTGACATATTACATGAAGTAAAAATGAAATACGTCATTAAAACAACGTAAGTTATACAGAAAGGATACAGCATGAACAAAGATTTCATTAAAGTAGGGCTTATCGGTGTTACGGGCTATACAGGCATGGAATTAACACGCCTGCTCACACAACACCCTTCCATGCGCCTTGTGCTTGCCGCTTCTCGTTCCGAAGCGGGAAAAGTACTCGGCGACCATTATCCTTTTCTGCGCGGACTACCTGGAGCGGATGTAGTCATTTCTACCCCTGATACCGAGCACGCCGCCGCCACCTGTGATGTGGTTTTCCTAGCTGTACCACACAGCACAGCCATGACTATGGGTGCAGAATTGCTTGCTCAAGGGGTGAAAGTGGTGGATTTATCTGCAGACTTCCGTTTACGCAATGCAGACACCTATGAAGCATGGTACCATGTGCCGCACACACAGCGCGAAGCATTGCGTCAAGCTGTGTACGGCTTACCCGAATTGTATGCGGCAGAAATTGCTACAGCCAAGCTCATAGCTAACCCTGGATGTTATCCTTCTTCAGCTATTTTAGGACTGTACGCCGCCGTAAAACACGACCTCATCAGCCTTGACGATATTGTTATTGATGCCAAGTCTGGTACCACAGGCGCAGGGCGTAAAGCCAGCGTAGGCACGCTCTTTTGTGAAGTTTCCGATACCTTTAAGGCATATGGTTTGGGTAAGCACCGCCATACACCGGAAATTGAACAAGAGCTGGCTGCCATTGCTGGAAAGGACGTGGTACTTTCTTTCAATACGCACCTTTTGCCCATCAATCGCGGTATTTTGTCCACCATGTACGCCAAACTTTCCAAGGATATTTCCTTAGAAGAAGTACATGCCCTGTATACGCAAGTATGGCAGCACAGCCCGTGGGTGCGCGTCCTTCCTCAAGGGGAATTGCCAGAAACCAAGAACGTACGCGGAACCATGTTTTGCGACATAGGTCTTGTGGTTGACCCGCGCACCAAGCGCCTTATTGTGGTCAGCGCCATTGACAATGTGTGCCGCGGCGCTTCTGGGCAAGCTTTGGCCAATGCCAATATTATGATGGGCTTACCTGTCACCACAGGGCTTATGCTCGCCCCCTTGCTTCCTTAAGCATGTCGTCAAATAGTAGGAAGAATAATTAAACTTTCTGGATTGCTTCGTCGCTACGCTCCTCGCAATGACTTTTGTTCTCGTGCCAAGTCATTGCGAGAAG
>CAYJFR010000227.1:0-3418 GCA_964369335.1 uncultured Desulfovibrionaceae bacterium
TTGACTGCTGGCATCATAAAAAATGGGATCATAACCAAAGCCATTTTGTCCGCGCTCCTGCTCAAGAAGAGTGCCTTCCCACGTACCACGCACCACTATATGTTGCCCGTCAGCTTTACACGCCGCCATACACGACACAAAACGCGCTGTACGTTTTTCTGGAGTAACACCTTTAAGCTCATGTAAAAGCTTACGAATATTTTTGGCATCCTTACTTTCATCGGGAAGGGCTTCCCAATCATTGCTGTAACGAGCTGAATAAATACCGGGGCGTCCGTCCAAAGCGTCCACCTCAAGACCAGAATCGTCAGCAATGGCAATCATACCTGTTTTTTCAGCTACATAGCGAGCTTTCAACAAAGCATTTTCTTCAAAGGTTTTTCCTGTTTCTTCTATGTCTTCTAAAGCTGGAAAAGCCTCCAAACCAAGGACTTCAAGCCCATGAACGCGCAAAGCGTCTGCCAATTCTCGAATTTTTCCCGCATTACGCGTAGCAAGTATCACCGTATTTTGCATAATTTCCTCATGTACGACTTTCACAAAAAATACGTCAAAGTCTGATATTTAGGCAATCTAAGGGGTATACAGACCCCCCATGAACATTGTATAGGAAGTGAATATCTGTTTTCACTGTAAAATGCAAAAGGGAAAAGTACATGTCAAATGGCTTATTAGGTATCTGTTCTGCAAAGGCATTACGCACCTATTTGAAACGATTTCCTCCTCTAGCGTCCGAAGATGTCAGCCTTTTAGAAGGTCTCGAAGGACGAGTACTGGCTCAAGAAGTTCACTCTGCAGACACCATACCCACAGCCCACCGCGCCGGAGTAGACGGCTTTGCCATCTGCACCGCCTCCACAGCCCACGCAAAACCAGACGCGCCCGCGTTTTTTACATGCATTGGGGACTATTCCATCGCCACCATGCCCGACACCCCTCTACTAGAAGGACAATGTGTACGCTTAGATCTTGGCGGTGTGCTGCCTTGCGGCGCTGATGCTGTCATTAAAGCTAAAGATGTGCAGGTCATTCCCCACACAGCGGAAAATACACCTATGAGCGAGGGACATACTTCTCTTTATACCATAGCCGTCACACAAGCTGTGCCCTATATGCATAATGTTATCCAGCGTGGTGAAGATGCGCAAGTGGGCATGCCTCTTTTTCCTCATGGCACGCTTTTACGTCCGCAAGAAGTGGCACTACTCGCTTCCACAGGCGTTCCCGAAGAAGAAGTAGATTTAAACCAGCTTGTACACGGCGCCATGCGGCATACCATACATGTTTTAGCGCATAAAAGACCGCAAGTTGCCATTATCTCCACAGGAGATGAAGTTGTTCCCGTATACAGCACCATAGATGAAGGCAAAGTGCGCGATGTAAACAGCCACGCCCTCGCCGCTCTTATTCGTGAAGTAGGCGGTTTATCTCGTTTTCACGGCATTGTGCCTGACTCTGAAGAAAAAATTTCTGAAGTCATAGAAAGAGCCTTGTTAAGCTCTGCTGACGTGATTTTTATTACAGGCGGTAATTCTGAAAGCGCCCATGAGCTGACACTCAAAGCCATACAAGCCATACCTCAGCGTCATGGTATAGAAATCTTTTGTAGCGGAGTGTCTATTTCCCCAGGAAGCTCTCTTATTCTTGCCAAAATGGGCAATAAAACCATTTGGAGCTTGCCGGGGCAAGTAAGTGCTGTGCAAACCATTATGCACGTGCTAGGACAACCTTTTTTACGTCATTTACAAGGCATAAAAGACGCTTTTAATCAAAACAATCCCCTGCTTTGGAAACAATGCCAAGCTACCTTGGGCACTGCCCTCGAAACAACTTTCCATGGTGAAAAATATATACGCGTGCGTCTTGAGTTTACTGAGCATAATACCGTTATAGCCTATCCTATCACGGGTTTACCTGGGCTTTTGCATATTATGACACAGGCACAAGGTCTTGTGCGCATGTCTTATACTGGAGAAAAAAACTCAAACCGCCTCGAAGAAGGCACTGAGGTACGCGTTCTTTTGTTCAGTTAATGTGTATAAAAGGCTCATCCACCCCTAGCCCTTACGTTAAACAATACGTGAGAATATATTTCGTAGAGGAACAACATGAACTCGCTTGTCATATCTTTTTTAGGTCGCGACTGCCCCGGCGTGGTAGCCGCTGTATCCACACTTTTTGGTGAAGCGCAATGCGACATTGTGGCTGTATCACAAACCATATCTAATGGGGAGTTTGCCGCTATTTTTACCGTATTAGCACCACAGCCCATGAACGCCGACTCTTTATATATACACCTCACCCAAGGCCTTGCCGCTCAAGAAGTAGACTTATCTGTTATAGTACGCCCCACCATTGATACAGCATGGGGTGAAAATGTGCCCTGCTCTCCCTTTGTTGTTACAGCTCATGGCCCTAACTCCACAGGAATTATGGCGGCACTCTCCACATTTTTTGCTCAACATCAAGTCAATATCGAAAATCTCAAAGCCCTTATGAATGAAGGCGGCGAAAATCAGGCTTTACTTATTTTTGAAGTTATGGTTCCAAACAGCTTAGATTTACGCATGTTACGCCAAGAACTTCAAGAACAAGGGCAAAAATTCTCCTTGCGCATCAATGTGCAGCATAGAGATATTTTTGAAGCCATTCACCGTGTCTCCCCTGTGTAAAAAACAGCTCAAATAGCACAGAACTCAGAAAATATTCACCTCTTTTCATAAGGAACTATCATGCTTTCAGATCGCGAAATAACCAGTACCCTTAATATGTTGCGCAACGAACACCTTGACATGCGCACCGTTACTCTTGGCATCAGCCTTTTTGACTGCCAAAGTCACGATATTACGGTTTTTACCGATAATATCCGCAAAAAAATCCATCATCACGCACAAAATCTTGTACAGATTTGTAATGAAGTGGGCGACAAATACGGTATCCCCGTTGTGAATAAGCGTATCAGCGTCAGCCCCATTGCTGTTGTGGGCGGCCCTTTTGGCGCTACAGATATGGTGCGCATTTGCCAAGCTTTGGACGAAGCCGCCAAAGAAGCCGGCGTGGACTTTTTAGGAGGCTATACCGCCCTTGTGGAAAAAGGCTTTACTCGTGCTGATCGCGCTCTTTTGGAATCCTTACCAGAAGCCTTAGCCAGCACAGACCGCATTTGCTCTTCTATCAACGTTGCGTCTTCACGCTCTGGCATTAATATGGACGCTGTGGCGCTTATGGGGCAACAAGTAGTCAACACCGCCAAAGCCACCGCCGACAAAGACGGTCTTGGTTGCGCTAAATTGGTTATTTTTGCCAATATTCCTCAAGATGTGCCCTTTATGGCAGGCGCGTATTTGGGTGTAGGTGAGCCAGATGTGGTCATCAATGTGGGTGTTTCTGGCCCTGGTGTGGTAAAAAAAGCCATTGA
>CAYJFR010000228.1:0-3417 GCA_964369335.1 uncultured Desulfovibrionaceae bacterium
CGCCAAAGCCACACTTTTTACCTCCTTACCTAGCGTAAACAAGGCTTTATCCATCAATATTGACGATGCGTGGGGGCGTCAATTGGCAGCTCGTGTAGAAGGCGCGGCGCAAGGCTATACTTTTGCCCTAAAAACAGGTGCAGAAAGATGCCGAGGTTTGCACCATGTGCAAGGGGAAATCCTGTCCATGTCCACCAAGGGCTTGCACTTGAAAATGCAAGTGACTCATGCCCATAACAAAGACGCTACGCAATGCTGGGAACTGCATTCTCCTCTTGTGGGTGCTTTTAACGCCTCCAATCTTTTGGCTGTGCAAAGCATGGCTCTTGGTATGGGCGTGAAGGTGCAAGACTTACAGCACTTAGCCTCTTTTAGCGGTGTGTGCGGTCGTCTTGAGCGTGTACACAATACGCAAGATTTGGATGTTTTTGTAGATTATGCCCATACGCCAGACGCTTTGATAAATGTTTTGCAAGCTTTACAAGGGGCTGGTTTTACAAAAATTATTACGGTTTTTGGTTGCGGTGGTAATAGAGATAAAACCAAACGTCCTCTTATGGGTGCGGCTGTGGCAAAATTGTCACAAGTGGCTGTGCTCACCTCAGATAATCCGCGTAAAGAAGAGCCTCAAGCCATTTTGGATGACGTTTTACCAGGTTTGCAAAGTGGTGGACAAGTAGAAATCCATGTGCAAGTGGATCGTCGTTTGGCCACCAAACAGGCTTTAGAGCTTTTACGCCTTGCTGTGAACAGCGGAGAGCATGCCGCTGTGCTTATAGCTGGAAAAGGTCATGAAGATTATCAAATTATCGGTGATGTAAAGCACCCTTATAGTGACCAAAAAACAGTACAGGAGCTTTTGCAATGCGTGTAAGAGCTCAGCAAGTCACTGCTATGCTCGGTGCAAGCTGTGTTGAAACAGCGCATCTACAAGGGCAAGAACACCTTGAAATAACAGCTGTATGCCGTGATACCAAGGATGTGAGCACTGGCGCACTTTTTGTGTGCATTAAAGGGGCGCGTTTGGACGGGCACGACTTTGCCGCTCAAGCCGTGGAGTCTGGCGCTGTAGCTTTGTTGGTGACGCGCGTGTTGCCACATATTGCTGTGCCTCAGTGGGTGGTAGCAGATACGGTACAAGCTTTGGGCGTGTTGGCCAATGCGTGGCGTAAAGCTTTTACAGGTGTTGTTATTGCCATTACAGGCAGCGCGGGCAAAACCACGGTGAAAGAGGTTTTATCAGATATTATTGCCACTTCGGGAAAGAAAGTGGCGCGCAGTATGCGTAATTTTAACAATCAAATCGGTCTGCCTTTATCCATGCTTGCCACCACAGGCGAAGAAGATGTGTGGGTTATGGAAGCAGGTATCAGTCAGCCTCATGATATGGACGACCTTGGCGCTATTTTGCAACCCAATGTGGCTTTGATTCTCAATGTGGGGGCGGCGCATACAGAGGGCTTGGGTAAAAAAGGCGTGGCTTTTCATAAAAGTCGTTTGTTGGCGCATATGCAGCCGCACCCTTCTGCACTTCTTGCGTGCTCCAAGGGCTTTGTGTGCGCAGATTACGCCGACTTACGCAAAGAAGCTCAAGAACTTTGCCAAGATATACAGTATTTTTCTGGAGATAATGCGCCAGAAGCTGTGTATTTGGCTTCGTATATGGGGCGTTCTGTGGGTGTACACGGCGGCAAAGGCAAGTACGCTGTACGCAAACAATTAGATGCCAGCGGCGGCGCTCAGCGTTTTGAAGTGTTAGCGCCCTTTTATGGTTCTTATGGGGCAGAAAATGTGTCTGCCATTGTGGCTGTGGCTGAAAGCATAGATATTGATGTTTTCAGTATTCAGCAAGGATTTTTGCAAGCTTCCTTACCAGAACAGCGTTTTAACGTGAAAAAAGTGGGTGCGTGGCATATTATGGACGACAGTTATAATGCCAACCCTCTTTCTATGAAACGCATGCTGCTTGCCACGGTGGAAATGGCAAAGGCTCATGACAACAGCCCTTGCTATGCTGTGCTTGGCGCTATGAGTGAGCTTGGTGATGTGGCCGCCTTGGAGCATGAAAAGCTTGGGCAAGAATTGGCTCATATGGGCATGCAAACTATTTTTTGGGCAGGTGAGTACGCTGACCATGTGTTACGCGGACTTTCAGCCCATGACTATACAGGGAACTTTATACAAGTAAAAAGTGTGGCGCATTTTACAAGTCGCTGGAAAAAGCTGCATTTGCATCCGGGATATGTGCTTTGTAAAGGTTCTCGTTCCAATAAATTAGAAGAGTTAGTGAATATCGTGCATTTATACGCGCATACTATACCTGTGGAAAACGGCACTCCTCATGAGCATGAAGAGCTTAGGGGAGATACAGATGTTTTATAATTTTATACTGCCTTGGGCGTCGGATTTTGCCGCGCTGAATGTGTTCCGTTATATCACCTTTCGCTCAGCGTGGGCATTGGTGACGGCGCTGATGATTTCCATTCTTGTGGGTCCCATGTTTATTCGTTGGCTACGCCGTTTAAAATTTGGTCAGCCCATTCACGAAGATGTGACCGCGCATATTTCCAAGGCAGGAACGCCCACCATGGGCGGCGTGCTTATTATTTTCTCCTTGGTGGTTTCGTGCTTACTGTGGGGAGATTTACAAAATATTTACCTATGGTTGGTGCTTTTTGTCTTTGTGGGTTTTGGCGCTGTGGGTTTTGTAGACGATGTGGTGAAAATTCGGGGTAAAAAAAACCGCGGTATCAGCCCTCTTGCTAAAGTTATAGGGCAGGTGCTTGTGGCGAGTATTGCCGGAACGGTCTTGGTTTTACAGCCTGACTTTTCTACCACGTTGGCAGTGCCTTTTTTTAAAGATATGAACCCTGATATAGGTTGGCTGTATGTGCCCTTTGCTATCATTGTTATGGTGGGCGCGTCCAATGCGGTGAACCTTACCGACGGTTTAGACGGTCTTGCCATTGGGCCAACCATTGTGGCGGCGGCTGTACTTACGGTGTTTATTTATCTGACAGGGCATATAAAATTTTCAGAATACTTGCTCATCCCGTATATACAGGGCATGGGAGAAGTAACAGTATTTTCTGCTGCCTTGGTGGGCGCTGGTTTGGGCTTTTTGTGGTATAATGCCTATCCTGCACAAGTGTTTATGGGTGATGTAGGGTCTTTGGCATTGGGGGGTGGACTAGGATTTTTGGCCATGCTTTGCAAACAAGAGCTCATGCTTGTGGTTCTTGGCGGGCTTTTTGTGGCAGAAACTTTGTCTGTTATCGTTCAGGTAAGTTATTTTAAATGGTCGGGTGGTAAAAGATTTTTTAAAATGGCACCTTTACAGCATCATTTTGAATTAAAAGGTCTGCCTGAATCCAAGATTATTATTCGTTTTTGGATCAGTTCTGTGCTGTTGGGCTT
>CAYJFR010000229.1:0-3409 GCA_964369335.1 uncultured Desulfovibrionaceae bacterium
ACTGTAAGCGCCATTAAAGAACGCAAGTATCCTGAGCTTAACGAAGAGTTTGCTAAAACTATGGGTCAAGAAAGCATGGAATCTTTACGTCAAGCTTTTGTGGACAGCTATGTACGCAGCCGTACCAACTTGCATAAGGGTGCCGCACAAAAAGAATTGCTTGATAAGCTCTTGAAGATGGTAGAATTCGATCTTCCTGAATCCATGGTAGACACACATGTTCGCTCCATGATTGCTGATAAAAAAGCCAAAGCCGAAAGCCAAGGCCGTAGCCTTGAGTCTATGGGCAAGAGCATTGAAGAATTAGCTACTGAATTCCGCAAAGAAGCAGAAGACATCACTCGCGCTCAAGTATTCCTTATGAGCGTAGCTAAGAAAGAAGGTCTCGAAGTTCAAGACCAAGAAGTTGATATGGCCATTTACCAAATGGCACAACGTAGCGGTCAAGACTTTAAGCAATTAAAGGACGACTATGTAAATTCTGGTTCTGTCTTCATTTTGCGTGACCGTATGCTTGCTGACAAAGCCATGGAAGCCATTTACACTAAGGCTAAAGTAACAGAAGTAGAAAGCGTTGAAAAAGCTGCAGAATAATACTTTTGTGACTTTGTTATAATTGTCTTATTTTTTTGTTGTATTAGTACACAAAAATAAATAACTTGCCCCGCATCAAAGTTTTTTATATACGCAAAGTATGTAAAAAACTTGTTGCGGGGATTTTCCCTTTTTTATAGCTGTTTTTTTCGGAGGTATTTTTTATGGTTGCCATTCCTATGGTTATTGAAACTACGGGGCGTTCTGAACGCGCTTATGATATATATTCTCGTCTTCTCAAAGACCGTATTGTACTTCTCGGAACAGAGGTAAATGCACAAGTTGCGTCACTTATTTGTGCGCAATTGCTTTTCTTGGAGTCACAAGACCCCGACAAAGAGATCAGTTTGTACATCAACTCTCCCGGTGGTTCCGTAACGGCTGGCATGGCTATTTTTGACACCATGAATTATATCACTTGCCCTGTGACCACAGTGTGTATGGGACAAGCTGCCAGCATGGGCGCTTTTCTTTTGGCTGCCGGTGAAAAAGGTATGCGCTTTTCTTTGCCGCATAGCCAAATTATGATCCATCAGCCTTTGGCGGGATACCGCGGACAGGTAACGGACATTGACATTCACGCCAAAGAACTTTTGCGTGTAAAAAAGACATTAAATGATATTTTGGCAGCCAATACAGGGCAAAATATCAAGAAAGTTGTGCAAGCTACAGAGCGTGACAACTTCCTTTCTCCGCAAGAAGCCTTGGAATTTGGACTTATTGATAAAGTTATTGTCTCGCGTCGTGATTTACAAGACCTTTCCGCTGAGCAAAACGAAGACGCAACAGACGATTAAAAAGTATCTTATGGGCATGCATAGATGTATTTGACGTCTATGCATGCCTTTGTATAAAATATTTTTTATATAAATGACTGGCGAAGCCCTAGACATATTTTAAGACGTTCTTATATCTTCTCCAGTGTTTACTTTAAGGATTGAATAATGGCTAAGACACCCCCTCCTCATTCAGATGTGTGTTGTTCCTTTTGTGGGAAGAGCGAGTACAGCGTAAAAAATCTTATTGTTCAAGGTGATGTGCGCATTTGTGACCAATGTGTCGGCATATGTAATGACATTATTGCCCAGCAAAATATTACTGAAGTGCAAAACGACGGTATTTTGCTGGCGCCGCAAGAAATTAAAGACCGTCTTGATGAATACGTTATAGGGCAGCATGAAGCCAAGAAAATCCTTTCTGTGGCTGTGCACAATCACTATAAGCGTGTTTTCCATGCTGAGGCCATTGGCACAGATGTAGAGCTTGAAAAAAGTAATATTCTCTTGGTAGGCCCTTCAGGCAGTGGTAAGACTTTGCTTGCTAAAACTTTGGCTCGTACCTTGAAAGTGCCTTTTGCCATTGCTGACGCCACCACTCTTACTGAGGCTGGCTATGTGGGCGAAGACGTAGAAAATATTCTTGTGCAACTTTTGCAAAATGCAGACTATAATATTGAAGCTGCCAGCAAGGGTATTATTTATATTGACGAAATTGACAAAATTTCTCGTAAAGGCGACGGGCCTTCCATCACTCGCGACGTGTCCGGTGAAGGTGTGCAACAAGCCTTGTTGAAAATTATTGAAGGTACCGAAGCCAATATTCCTCCCAAGGGCGGAAGAAAGCATCCACAGCAAGAATTTATCCGCATGGACACCAGCAATATCTTATTTATTGTAGGCGGCGCTTTTGTGGGCTTGGAAAAGATTGTGGGCGAGCGCATGAGCGGCGGCTCCATGGGCTTTGGCGGTCAGCCACGCAATACCAAGGAAGTAAGCCTTTCCAAAATGTTGGATGAAATGCATCCTGCTGATTTGGTGAAATTTGGTCTTATTCCTGAATTTGTGGGTCGTATTCCTGTGTTTACCCATGTGGAAGACCTTGACGTGGAAGACCTTGTACGCATTTTAACAGAGCCTAAAAACGCTCTTGTGCGTCAATATCAAAAGCTTTTTGAGCTTGAAAACGTTACCTTACGCTTTACAAGCAATGCGCTGCGTGCCATTGCCGAGCAGTCTTTAGAGCGCAAAACAGGCGCTCGTGGCTTGCGTAATGTCATGGAAAAAAGCATGCTGAACATTATGTTTAACTTGCCCACCATGAAAAATGTACGTGAATGCCTTATTAATAGAGCTGTTATTGAAAAGGGTCGTGACCCTGTGTTCTTGTACGAGACGGGCGAAAATAACGAGCAGGTTGCTAGCTAAAGTATATTTGCGCAAGCTCCGCCTCGTATAGGGGTGGGGCTTGACTTTTTTTGAGAGCTAGAAGTTTTTTTGGTGATGGATTCAAAAACGTGTTTAAAGAAGAATTTCTTCCTTTTTTAAGGAGTTTTTATGGTAGATAGTTCATCCTTTTCCAAGGGAAATGGCCAGATATTAGGTGCAGACACCAAGGGCATAGAAATGCCGCTTATGTCTATCAGAGATGTAGTTATGTTTCCTCGTGCTATTATGCCTCTTTTTGTGGGGCGTGAGGCCTCCATTCGTGCCATCGAAGCAGGACATAGCGACTATGATAAAAAAATATTTTTGGTGGCACAGCGCGAGCCTGGAACAGAAAAGCCCGAGGCAGATGAACTGTATTCTGTAGGTGTGGTCAGTCGTATTTTACAAATTTTGCGCTTGCCTGACGGAACCATCAAGGTTCTTTTTGAAGGCTTGTATAGAGCCACATGGGAAGATTTATCTGAAAAAACCTCTTCAGCAGGCACAGACGCCTTTACTTGTGTCACTACCCACGGGCTTCAAGAAAAGCTCGACAGCTCAGACGAAGCCAAGATAGTCATTAAGGCTTTGCATGAGTCCTTGGAAGAGTA
>CAYJFR010000230.1:0-3395 GCA_964369335.1 uncultured Desulfovibrionaceae bacterium
TAAAGCACAATTCACCAGAAATGCATTTTTCTTCACTAGCGCCAAGGCGTTCCAATTCTTCTTCTAATAAGCGTAAGCCTTTATCCAGCGTCAAAGAAAAACGCTCTTCTTCTTCGCGCACAACACGACTGATAAAGTCCGCAGAAGCCGCCAATTCTGGATAATCTTCACCCATTATTTCTGTGACTTTATACGCAGTTTTATGCAAGAAAGGCTCTGTTAGGCCCATAAGCGTACCAAAGCGCAAAGCACGACGTAACAAGCGGCGTAAAACATAGCCGCGTCCTTCGTTAGAAGGCAGAGTTCCATCAGCTATAAGGAAAGCGGCAGAACGGCTATGGTCAGCAATAACACGAAGCGCTGTATCCACATCATTGGTGTCAGGGTCGCTAAAGGCATAGCTCACCCCTGCCAAGCTGGCTGAATATTGGATAATATCTTGAAATAAATCACAGTCAAAATTGGAGAATTTGCCTTGGCATACAGAAGACACACGCTCTAAGCCCATGCCTGTATCAATGGAAGGATGCGGCAATGCTGTGCGTGTGCCGTCAGCGGCTTGCTCATATTGCATAAAAACAAGATTCCAGATTTCTAAAAAGCGGTCACAATCGCATTTGCCAATGCCGCAATCTGCACCGCAAGCGCGGTCAGCACCTTGGTCTATAAAAATTTCTGAGCACGGGCCACAAGGTCCTGTGTCGCCCATGCTCCAAAAGTTGTCCTTTTCACCTAAACGGAAAATACGCTCGGCGCTTATACCCGCCACTTTTTGCCATAAGGCGTGGGCTTCGTCATCGTCTTTATACACAGTGACATACAAGCGTGTTTTATCAAGCTTAAGCTCTTCGGTGATAAATTTCCACGCAAAGCCAATGGCGTCTTCTTTAAAATAATTGCCAAAGGAAAAGTTCCCTAGCATTTCAAAAAAGGTGTGGTGACGTGTAGTACGCCCTACGTTTTCAAGGTCATTGTGTTTGCCAGACACGCGTAAGCATTTTTGCGCTGTGGTGGCACGCACATAGGAACGCTTTTCTTCTCCCAAAAACAAAGACTTAAATTGCACCATGCCAGAGTTGGCAAAAAGCAATGTGGGGTCATTACGCGGAATCAATGGAGAAGAAGGCACAACTTCGTGTTGTTGTTCCTTAAAAAACTGTAAAAAACGTCGGCGAATTTCTTTAGCGGTGAGCATATATCTTTTCCTTACTCTATATCGTATTCTTTTTAATCATCAAAGGTTTCAAGAGATTCATCCATATCAGCGGCTGCCGGCACAAAGTCTTTACTACTCAAGCCCAGATGTTCTGCCACTTGTCTTTCAATGGCGTCGCGTAATTCTGTGTTTTCATCCAGTAAAGCGCGTACTTTTTCACGGCCTTGCCCCAGCTTTTCCGCGCCAAAGGCAAACCAAGAGCCGCTTTGCTCCACAATTTTTGCCTCAATGCCAAGATCTAAAAGCTCACCGGCACGGGAAATACCTTGCCCATAAATAATATCAAAAACGCATTCACGGAAAGGAGGGGCCATTTTGTTCTTGGTAACCTTTACGCGCGTTTTAGAGCCAAAAGCTTCGTCTTTATCTTTCAACGTCTGAATACGACGAATATCAAGGCGTACAGAAGAGTAAAATTTGAGTGCGTTACCCCCTGTTGTGGTCTCAGGGCTTCCGTATCCAGTGACACCAATCTTCATACGAATTTGGTTGATAAAGATAATAGAAGTACGTGATTTATGTATGGTTCCTGTCAATTTACGCATGGCATGCGACATAAGGCGAGCGTGTCCTCCCACCTGTGTTTCACCCATAGTGCCGTCCAGTTCTGCTTGCGGAATAAGTGCCGCCACCGAGTCAATAACCACAAGGTCTACAGCGCCAGAACGCACGAGCATATCAGCAATATCTAAAGCTTGCTCACCGTAATCAGGTTGTGAAATCAACAATTCGTCACAGTTGACGCCCAAACGGCGCGCATAGGATACGTCCAAAGCGTGTTCTGCGTCCACAAAGGCGCAAGTGCCGCCACGACGTTGGCATTCTGCAATAATATGCAAAGTTAATGTGGTCTTACCAGAAGATTCAGGGCCATAAATTTCTGTCACGCGACCACGCGGAATGCCGCCTACTCCTAAAGCCAGATCAAGCCCTATGGAGCCTGTGGGAATAACGGGCGCATTCACATGCGCATCATCAGAAAGCTTCATGACGGCGCCCTTGCCGTATTTACGCTCAATGCCGCTGAGGGCTGTACTTAGTGCAGATGCGCGAGCATCTTCTTGGGAAGCTGTTGGTTTTTTGGCCATGAATATCTCCAAAATAGTAAAATAGACGACATATAAACAGGACCAGCACAAAGATGCTCGTCACACGCAAGCTTGCGAGACTAGCAGAAGCAAAGCGCATTCGCAAGTATTTAAGGACAGCGTCATTTTATAGAACAGATTGATATTGTATATTTTTCTGGAAGGGGAAACTTTTTTAGGAAAAATTTTTTCCCTAAAAGGAAAAAGGGGGGCTTTCCCCCCACAAGCAAATTACAAAACAAATAAGGTCGCTAAACCTAAAAACACAAAAAATCCCGCACCGTCAGTGATGGTGGTGAGAAAAATACTTGAAGCTTGCGCAGGGTCGCGGCCAAGGGCACGTAAAATAAGCGGAATGGAACCACCCGCTATAGCGCCTAAAATCATATCAAAAAGCAAAGCGCCGCCCATAACAAGCCCTAATAAAGGATTTGCCGTAAAAGCCCACACCACAAAGAAAGCAAACAGCGCCATAATAGAACCTGTGGTACTGCCAATCTTCGCTTCACGAAGCACAGCGAGCCAAGAGCGCTTGCCGTCAAAACGCTCCGTGGCCAGTTGACGAATCATAACAGCAAGAGCTTGCTGTCCTGTATTGCCTGCTTGATTGGCTACCATAGGCATAAGCACAGCGAGGATTGCCATAGAGGCGATAGAGCCTTCAAACATATACACCACAGAGGCAGAAATGGCGGAGTTAAATAAATTGATTAATAGCCAAGGCAAACGCTTACGTACAGACTCAAGCCAAGGGGTGTCTACGGTTTCTTCTGGGTCTGCCCCCACCATGCCCAGCATATCGGCGCTGGCTTCGTCGTTGATAATATCAAGAATATCGTCATAGGTCACCACCCCCATAATACGCCCTTCATAGTCAACAACAGGTATTGCCATAAAATTATAGTGAGAAAGAAGACTGGCAACTTCGCCCTTCTCCATATCGTACGTCACCGTAATAACAGAATGCGAAGACAAAGCGTCACACAAAACGGTGCCGGGGCGAGAAAGCATAAGGTCGCGTAAGGATAAAACCCCCACTAAAACATCATGCTCATCTACAACATACGCATAATAAGGGCTTTCTTTGTCTT
>CAYJFR010000231.1:0-3394 GCA_964369335.1 uncultured Desulfovibrionaceae bacterium
TTTGCATCCAACGGCGTTGAAAATCCATGGCAATTTTTACCACAAGGCGCAAGTGCGAAGACACAAGGCGAAAGGCGGCGTCGGTGTCGCCAAGATCGCGGGCACGTTTGGCAAGTTCTTGTTCTTCTTCGGGTTTGAGCATGGGGAAACGACTGACTTCTTTGAGGTACAGATGTAAATTGTCGCGGCTTGTGCTGACACGCGCCACAGCATTAGAAGAAAAATCTGGGGCTTGATGGGCTTCGTCATCGTCTGGATGTATATCTACATCTAAATCAAGCTCATCATGTACCTCGTCATCGTCAATATCAATAACGTCATCGCCCTCTACATCCACGTCAAAATCGTCGGCGCTTGAGTCTGCATCTTCTAGGAGTATATCCTTGGCAGTTTTTACATCTTGCGGCGCAACAATTTCCACGTCTACATTTTTTTTCTTGGCAGAAGTGATGGGAGGGGCACTTTTTTTAGTAGCTTTTACGACTTTTTTCATATATATTCCCGATTGTTACGCTGTGAATGTGACAGGTGTATGTGAGGCGGAGGAGAGAGTGTTTTTCGTTTGTTCTTTTTGCTTTTTTTAAGTAGAAAAGTTCAACGCAAGTGGCAGTAAAGGTGAGCACGATTCTTTTATAACATAAAAGCTTTCCTTTGCACAGCACAAAATGTGGGCTTTTAGTGAAAAAATAATGCTGAAATTATACGAAAAAAAGAGAAAAAATACCTACTTTTTTTGATTTTTTGAGGTGTAAAAAGAGTTTTTTGCCGAGAGGCGTTTTTTTTGCTCTTTCTTAATAATTTGACAGAAAGTAATTATAGCCTAAAATAATGTATGTTGGACCAATTCAAGAAAATTGACCTTTAAATAAGGATATTAGAGAATGAGCGATTTTTGTCATGCCTTGCAGCAGGGGCGCTTTTTGTTTTTAGATGGTGGCATGGGAACCATGCTTCAATCTGCGGGCTTGCCTGCGGGTATGAGCCCTGAGGAATTTTGTCTTGAACGTCCAGATATTTTACGTGACATTCACACTGCTTATGCGCAGGCTGGCGCAGATGTTCTTATTACGTGCACCTTTGGCGGCACAAAATATAAGCTTCCCAAAGGCATGGATGTTTTTGAATACAATTCCAAAGTTGCTCGTGCCGCTCGCGCCGCCGCACAAGATGCAGGACGCCGCGTTTTTGTGGCGGGTGATTTAGGGCCTACGGGGCATTTCGTCAGACCTTTGGGCGATATAGAACCGCGCGATTTGATTGCCGCCTATGGCGAACAAGTGCGAGGGCTTTTACACGGCGGCGTGGATGTCTTCTTTATAGAAACGCAATTTGACCTTGCTGAGGCGCGGGCGGCGGTGGTGGCTGTACGTCAGCATTGTAACTTGCCCATTATGGTCTCCATGACCTTTGAAGAAGGGGTGAGCCTAACGGGTTCTACACCTGAAATTTTTGTGGAAACCATGCAAAATCTTGGTGTTGTGGCTCTTGGTACCAACTGTAGCGCTGGCCCTGAGCAAATGGTTTCTGTGGTGGAAGAAATGCTTGCTTACTCTAAGGTTCCTGTTTTAGTGGAACCCAATGCAGGCTTGCCAGAGTTGATCAATGGCGAAACGGTTTTCCGTTTAGACCCTGAAACCTTTGCCCAAAAAACAGCTAAATTCGCCGCCGCCGGTGTGCAGCTTTTGGGCGGATGTTGCGGCACCACACCAGACCACATTGCCGCCTTGAAGCGTGCTGTGGAAGGTATGGACTTACGCCGCCCTCCTGTGCGTGTGAGCGCTGGGAGTTTAGCTTTGACCACACGCTCGCATATAGTGCGCGTGGGTGAAGAATATCCTTTCACCATCATCGGCGAGCGTATCAACCCCACAGGAAAGAAGCAATTAACCACAGAATTTCAAGCGGCGGAATACGGACTTGCTCTGCGCTATGCTGATGAGCAAATTGCTGCTGGTGCGCCTGTGCTGGATGTGAATGTGGGCGCGCCATTGGTAGACGAGAGCGTGCTTTTACCTGAGCTTATTTTACGCCTTACAGAGCGTTGCGACACGCCCCTTTCCTTGGACTCTTCCAATATGGACGCCATAGCCAACGCTTTACCGTATTGCCCTGGGTCTGCCTTGGTCAATTCCATCAGCGGCGAAGCGGGACGTATGGAAACCCTTGGGCCTTTGTGTCGTGATTACGGCGCACCATTTATCTTGTTGCCTTTGAAAGGGCGTAATTTGCCTGTGCGTGCGGCAGAGCGTATTGCTATTTTAGAAACCTTGCTTGAACAGGCTGATACTTTGGGTATTCCGCGCCGTTTGCTTATGGTGGATGTGTTGGCACTTGCTGTGTCCTCCAAGGCTGAAGCAGGGCGTCAATGTCTTGAAACCATACGCTGGTGTGTGCGCGAAGGCTTGCCTACAACTATAGGGCTTTCTAATGTTTCTTTTGGCTTACCTGCCAGAGAATTGTTAAATGCTACTTATTTAGCCTTATGCATTGGTGCAGGGCTTAGTTCTTGCATAGGAAATCCTGCCAATACACGCATGAGTGAAATTCAAGATGCCAGCAATGTCTTGCTTAATAAAGACACCAATGCCAGTTACTTTATTCATGCTTATTCTGGCTGGACAGCAGGAGAGGGCGCTGTGCTTGTGTCCAAGCATCAAGAAAACCTTGCCAGCTCCTTGTATGAATGCGTTGTATTTGGCGATAAGGAAAATGTTTTAACTTTTGTACAAAAAGAGCTTGACGGCGGCACAGACGCCCTAGAGCTAGTGCAAAATATTCTTATTCCCGCCATTACAGAGGTGGGAACCAAATACGAAAAGAAAGAATATTTCTTACCGCAGCTTATTCGCTCAGCAGAAACAATGCAAAAGGCTTTTGGGCATGTGAAGCCCATTTTGGAGCAAATGCGCGGTGAAGAAAAACGTCCTGTTATTGTGCTTGCCACTGTGGAAGGTGATATTCATGATATTGGGAAAAATATAGTTGCCTTACTTCTTGGAAACCATGGATTTGACGTTATTGACGCCGGTAAGGATGTGAAAGCGGTGGATATTATTCGTTGCGCTGAGGAAAATAACGCGGATATTATTGGTCTTTCAGCTTTGATGACCACGACCATGGTACGTATGGAGGACACAGTCAAGCTTGTGCAAGAGCGTAATCTTCCTTGTAAAGTTATGGTGGGAGGAGCGGTTGTGACTCAAGCCTTTGCCGACGCCATCGGCGCGCATGGCTACTCAGCCGACGCCGTGGGTGCGGTGCGCCTTGCGAAATCTCTACTAAAAGGGTAATACTTATGAAAAACGTGTATAAATCTATTTTGGCTTGTGTTTTTTTTGTGATGCTCAGTGCTCTTCCTCTGACTTCTGCCCATGCCGTTGAAACCATTGGTGCA
>CAYJFR010000232.1:0-3331 GCA_964369335.1 uncultured Desulfovibrionaceae bacterium
CTTTACGCTTGTAACAGCACAGCGCAATGTTCATGGGTTTTTGGCACTATCATAGGTGTTTACTTCGGTTCTCTCATTGAAGATGTACGCCCTTTAGGCTTAGATTACGCCCTTACCGCCATGTTTTTAGCCCTCTTTATCCCGCAGTGCCAAACACGCTTGCATGTCTTGGTGGGAGTTTTTGCCGGATGCGCTTCTATAGCTTTAAAATTAAGCGGGCTTGGGCAATGGAATGTTATTGTAGCCACGGTACTTGCCGCCAGTTTAGGACTTTTTCTTTCACGTTTCAAAGGTAAGCCCCAAGAAAACACACCCCAACACAACACGCAAAAGAGCACATCATGAACACAGAACTTATTCTCACTATACTAGGTTGTGCCCTTGTCACCGCCATACCGAGGGTCTTTCCCCTTATGTATCTTTCTGTGGATTCCTTGCCTAAGGCTTCCTTAAAATGGCTTTCTTTTATTCCTGTGGCGGTTATGGCAGCCTTGCTCTTTCCCGACATATTGGTACACAAAGACACGCTTTTCATCAGCTTTGAAAACACCTATCTTTTGGCAGCTATACCTTCACTTATACTAGCCTGGTACACAAAATCCTTTTTTGGAACCATAGCTTGCGCCATGCTCACTGTAGCAGGGCTGCGTTATCTAGGATGGGCATAACTATGCAAAACTCCCTCAAAAAACGCCCGCGCCGCCGTAAAATAGGCCCTCCTTTAAAACCTGCCACACAAAGCACACAACTCTTGCTACGCATTACGCCTTCGCAAGTGGGGATGTTTCGATTTTTACTTGAAGCCTATGAACACATAGCGTATTTTTCTGTTATCAATCGTCATGAAGCTTTGCTAAAAATTGTTTTTTCCCCCCACAGAGAAAAAGCCGCTCGGCAAGCTTTGGAGGAAATAGGGCAATCTCTTCCCATACAAGTATTGCCTTGGCCAACATCACACATAAACAGTATGGAATAAGACACAATCAAGCGAGCATATATGCATATTGTCTTTTGTATTGATGATAATCCGCGTTTTTTACGTCTATTACAAGTAGCAGTGCGTTCCTTGCGTGAACAAATGGGAGAAAGCATCCCGTATCTTTGCGTCTATGCCGGAGATAAAGAAGAGGTCTTACAAACTCTTGCCGCAGAAAATATCCCTGTTTCGCGGTATAAGCCCATATTGACAAAAGAGCTTATTCCGCCACAATTTCACGCTAGCATAGGCTGCTTTTTAAAATTAGAATTGGCGCTTGTACCCGAACTTGCCCATGACGATTATATTCTGTATTGCGACGTGGATGTCATGTTTTCTAAAGATATTAGTGAATTACTTGAAACAAAACCTCCCTATATGGGCATGGCAAGAGAGTATACAGCGCCCTTTTTTCATGAATATGAGCAACTGAGCTACACATGGCGCCAAAAAGAATATGTTGTTCCCATGCCCTTTCCCATTTGGACATTCAGCAGTGGCGTTGTGATTTTTAATTTGCAACGTCTTAGAAAGTTTGATTACGTTTATAATTTTCTTGAATTTTGCAAACAAAATGTAGAGTTTATAGGAAACCTAGACCAATCTTTGTTTAATTATTTCTTTGGTAAGCGCATCACCTTACTTGCAGAAAAATGGAACCGCCCCCCGTATCAAGCTGACTCCGCCACAGAAGGACATATTATCCATTTTCACGGGCCAAAGCCTTGGGACGTAAATCCTGCATTGGCAGATTTACGTATAAATTGTTTTGAACAATTATGCCGAAAATGGTTCTCCTACTTAACACCTCAAGAATACGAAGAAGTTCAGGGTTGGGCAAAAGCTGATAAAGAACATTTCAGCAAAATGTAAACCCTTTTTTAAGACCTTATCAAGCCATTAAGAGTACGCACCATGTTACTACCTTTTGTTAAAATTATTTGTGTTTTTATTTTCATGCTCCTTGCCATGCGTAAACTTGGTCTTGGTTTTGCCGTCTTATTGGGTTCCTTTGTTATGGCGCTGGCTTTTAGCATAAGCCCACTAGACTGGTTTACGTATTCTTTAAGCGTATTTTCCGACAGCTCCATTCTTACTGTATGGACTGTGGTCATCTTTATTCTTTCCCTATCCTCACTTATGGAAAGCACTGGCCAAGCAGAGCGTTTTATGACGCCCCTTGCCCTTAAAATGACCTCACCACGCTTGCGTATGGTATTTTTCCCCATGCTGATCGGTTTATTGCCCATGCCAGGAGGCGCGGTTTTTTCTGCGCCCATGATCAACGCTGTGGCTAAAGAACTCCCCATACCTGAGCAATCAAAATCCCTCATAAATTATTGGTTCAGACATACCTTTGAAGTGAGCTGGCCTTTATATCCTGCCGTTATTTTGGCGGCGGGCTTTGGTGGCATCGCTACCCCCATACTTGCTCTATGGACAGCCCCCATATGCCTTGTATTTTTTGCTCTTGGGTGGTTCTTTTTTGTAGCTCCACATCCCATGCCTGACTTTTCTTTGCAAAAAAAAGCACCAACCCCTCCGCATATTTGGCGTACTATTCTTTGGGAAAGCGCTCCGCTTATTATGGCTCTTGGAGGCGCGCTCTTTTTTGAGGCATTATTTGCGCTCTTTTTACCACAATTCCCTGTGGATTACGGCGTTATTGTGGCGCTATTCTTGGCAGTTGTACTTTGCCTTTATCAAAATAAATTGGGAATTGGCGCTTTTATAAAAACCATCACCAAACCCAATGTACGCTCCATGATTTTTATGGTAGGCGCCCTTGGTGTCTTTAAAAACGTGCTCAGTGAGGGTGGCATTGTACAACAGCTTATCAGCAATGACAGCGGCATGCTTACTCTATGGATAAGCGTCCTTATCCTGCCCCTTGCTGTAGGTATTTTGGCAGGAATTCTTATGGCGGCTGTGGGCTCTATTTTTCCCCTTATTATTACCTTAGTAGAAACGCTTGGACTTGGCTCTCCCATCCCTTGGATTATGTTAGGATTAGTAGCAGGTATGGCAGGTGCCATGATGACCCCCTTACATATTTGCCAAGTACTTTCTTGTGAATACTTTAAAGTGAGTCTGGCAGAGTCTGTGCGAAAAGTATTTTTGCCTGCCTTGCTTTATATTGTGAGCGCCATAGGCTACTTCTTCATTCTTTCCGCTATTCTTTCATAAAAATATACATTTTACCCATAAAGAAAGCCGTTCTCCCCAATAGAACAGGGAAAACGGCTTTTTTATTAGTATTTTTATAATGCTCTAAAAGGGCACATCGTCCATTTCTGAAGGGAAGGCTGGCCCCATATCTTCAACATAGCCGCCCTGCTGTGCGCCTTGTTGTGC
>CAYJFR010000233.1:0-3316 GCA_964369335.1 uncultured Desulfovibrionaceae bacterium
CCCTTACCTCTTGCGAGGCGGTCTACTCTCTGTTGCGCTTGCCGAGGGTCGCCCCTCCTGGGAATTACCCAGCACTTTGCCCTGTGGAGCCCGGACTTTCCTCCCCGTACTATGCAGTACGCAGCGACGGCCCGTCCAACTCTTGTACAGTTATATGCTTGACTGTGTTACAGTTTAAGCGTCTTCATTGAAGAATTTGAATTGTGGTTTTGCAGGAGTTTGGTCTACCACAACTTCTGGCTCAGCGCGTTTAAAGTGCTCGCACCAGTACATAAGTCTTTGGCAGTTGGGGCAAGATAAAATTTGCTGACCACGTTGCAATTCAATGAAAGATTGTGGCGGAATGGAAATATTACATCCGCTGCAAATGCCGTCTTCTACAGACACAATAACAGGATGGTCTAAACGATGACGAATAAATTCATAGCGTTGGAAAACAGGAATGGGTACTTCATGTCCTGCTGTGGAGCGTTCGGACTCAAGTTTATCAAGCATTTTTTGATCTTTGTCCATACGCTCTTGTAAGCCTTCGCGGCGTACTTCAAGTTCTGCTTTAAGAGCAAGATAGTCTCTGTCGATTTCGGCAAGGCTTTCTTCTTGTGTTTGCATTTCTTCTTGGAGAACAATTTTTTCTTCTTCGCGCAGACGATTTTGTTTTTCCATGGTGTCTACTTCACGCATCATAGCATGATATTCGCGCTGATTGCTTACTTGAGCCAATTTGTTCTTACTTTTTTTGATGTTAGCCACATCATTTTCAATTTCAAAAGAAAGACGTTTTTGTTGCTCTTGAATATGCGTTACTTTTTCTACAACTTTATTACGGCGTCCTTCTGCTTCACCATAGCGACTTTCGAGGCTAGAAAGCTCAAGGGGAGCTTTTTGTAGGTTTTGTTTAACGGCATATATGGAATCATCAACCTTTTGCAGTTCAAGTAACTGTTCAATTTGTTTTAAGTAGACGTTCATGGTGTTCTCCTTTGGGGGCTCAATTTTCTAGGATGATACAGGTCTTTGTGCAGGGTGTAAGGGGGATACCGAAGGTATAAAATGCACATGCACATCCAATAAAGTTTTTTCTAAAAGCGCACATAATTCGCGCATCATAATTTCTTCAAGGCTATGATGACCCACATCAAGCGTGCAAAGAGGGCTTTCTAAAGCGCTATGATATTTCACATCGCCGGTAATAAATATGTCTGCACCCAATTTATGCGCGTGCGGCATAAATGAAGAGCCAGAGCCAGTGCAATAGGCAACGCGCTGAATACTTTGCGGTACAGTGCCGCACACAGTCGCCATTTTCAGAGGCACATATTCTTTTAAAATCTGTAAAAACTCTTCATAGCTTAAGGCTTGAGACAGTGAGCCTATAAGCCCATAGCCAAATTCATGAGGCAGGCCTCGGTCATCATCGGTAATACAGACACTTTCAAGCACTTTGCGCTCACACAAAGAAAGAGCCTTGGCAAGCCAGCCTGCAGGCCCATCACCGTTGACATCCAGTGAAGTGTGCGCGGCGTATAAAGCCACATCATTTTGCAAAAGTAAGCGTAGTGCGCTATGGTAATTGTCTATTTTATTAGGCAAACGCCCTTTCATCAAAAGTGGGTGATGCGAAATAATACATTGCGCCCCTTTTTCTATGGCGGCATGTATGGCCGCAGGCGTAGGGTCAAGACACAATGCCAGATGTGTTACATCTTCTCGAAGTGAGGCTACTTGAATGCCGCAATTATCCCATGACGCCGCAAATTGCGGCGGAGCAATTTTTTCTATAAGAGTAACTATTTCGTATAATTTCATATATATTCTCAAATAATAAGGTGCTTTACTGTTTACGGCAGATAAAGCACCTCGAAAATATTATAAACAAAGTCTTGTGACGTCGTTATCACATGGGCGGTTTTCATGCTTTTGTCAAGTTTTTTCTTACATCTACCGCTGTATATGACTTTGTAGTATCAATGTTTTCTTACGCATTCATGGCTTTGTTAAGCTGTCCCACAAGTAGGAAAAGCGTATGAGAGCGCGCTTACATATTTGCGCGTAAATACTTTATAGCATTTACGAAAAGCACTGTGCCGGGGGCGGCAATTTCGCCGCGTGTCCAACCGGGATGGTTGCTCACATGGTGAAAAGCTTCTGGGTGCGGCATAAGACCCAGCACACGGCCGGTAACGTCGGTAAGACCTGCAATACCCAAGGGGGAACCGTTGGGGTTTGCGGGGTAGTCTTGTGTGACTTCACGCGTGGTAGGATTGATGTATTGTAAGGCAATAAGATTTTCGTCTTGTAAGCGTTGTAAACAGGCGGCGTCGGTGGGGATGATTTTTCCTTCACCGTGGCGCACAGGTGAGCTTACAAATTCTAAGCCCTTGGTGAAGACACAAGGACTTTTTGTATTGACTTTCATGTCAATCCAGCGGTCTTCGTAGCGGGCAGAGTCATTGTGTCCAAGGGTTACGTGACGCACAAAACGCTCACCGTCAAAGCTTGGTAAAAGCCCTAGTTTTACAAGAAGCTGAAAGCCGTTACAGATACCCAGAACTAATTTGCCGTCGTCTAAAAATTCTGTGAGATGTTGCAACAAAGGCACACCATTTTTGTCTTCAAGATGGCGCCAACGCATGCTGGCAGCGTGGGCCGCGCCAAGGTCGTCACCGTCTAAAAATCCACCGGGGAAAACAAGAAAATGGTAGTCTTTAAGCTTTACTTTTGCATTAACGATGTCTGCAAAGTGTACCACATCGGCTGTATCAGCACCGGCAAGGCGGGCTGTATGTGCTGTTTCCATGTGGGAATTGGTACCGTATCCGGTGATCACCAAGGTGTTAACTGCGCCCATGAAGTATGGTCTCCTGTTATACTGTGTTCGTGCACACAAGAAATTTTTCTTTAGGCAGAAAAACTCTTATGGCGTTTATTGCTTTGTTTAACGCCTTGTTTAGCCTAAAAGAGTGCTTTTAGGCAATACTTTAATGACGAAGGTGTTTCTTTATGTAACATACTGTATACAAAGAAGTAAAATGTAAAAACTCCTCTTTTATGAAAGTGTTTTTTTTAGGAAAAATAAAAAAAATTTCGCTGTTGTGA
Source organism: uncultured Desulfovibrionaceae bacterium (assembly GCA_964369335.1). GTDB lineage: Bacteria > Desulfobacterota > Desulfovibrionia > Desulfovibrionales > Desulfovibrionaceae > CAYJAD01. The sequence continues at coordinate 3,097 of CAYJFR010000233.1, forward strand.
AATTGCTATTCTATTGTTTATGGTGTAGAAGTCTTTTGTTTGGCTTGCTCTTTTTCTTGTACTACGTATGCAGCTAGATAAATGGTGAATAAATACCGTCTATTACGTCAATTTTGTAACGTTCATAGTCGCGTGACGCGCTTTCTTGGTACATGCCAAAAGAATGTAACAGCGTGTTTTGGTGGCTACTCAATACCTAATCAGTTATTTTTTTATATGC
>CAYJFR010000234.1:0-3250 GCA_964369335.1 uncultured Desulfovibrionaceae bacterium
AAAAGAAGCCATTGCCGAAGCTGGCATTGACATTCGTGAAGTATTGACTGTAAACGAGCTTATACGTTCTGACGAATGTTTCTTTGCTGCTACAGGTCTTTCTGGCGGATCTTTCTTGCGTGGTGTGCAGTATGCTGGTGGAAACGCTATCACGCATTCTATGCTTATCCGCGGTAAAACAGGGACGCTTCGCTATATTGAATCGTACCATAACATTGAACAGATAAATGCTTTCTCTTCTGTGCAATATTAAGGATGTATATGCAAAATAAAGTTTTACGTGTCACACAATGGTGCGGACGTACTGTGGCCTTATGCGTACTTTGTGTCTTGTGTGTCTTTGGCTCTAGCGCCGCATATGGGCAAAGCGTGTATGAAAATCAAGCACCCATAACAGACACAGAGCTTGTTTCTTTTATTAAATTGCTCCCGCAGTTTCGCGCTTGGGCAGCTTCTAGTAAAGAAATGGCGCATCCTAGCTTTAAGGATGGAAAAGCAGACTTTGTATATTCTGAAGCCGCGGCTACGTGGATACAAACACGCGGTTTTGAGGCAAGACGTTTCTTTTCTGTCATGGGTAGGGCTGCTGCTGCTTTGTATATCATATCTGAAGGTATTAGCCCGCAAAGCGCAAAGCCGAAAGATATGCCTTCAGTAAGCCAAACAGAAATAAATCTTGTGCAAAAATATTTAGCACAGCTCTTAGAAGCGGGCAGTGACGCGCCGCCTTTATAGGTTTAAGTAGTCAATTTTTATGCATACTCAATCAGTGTTAAAGCGAGCGGCTATTTTTTTAGATAGAGACGGCACGCTCAATGAAGATATTGGGTATTTGCATACGTGCGAGGCGTGGCGATGGCTTCCCGGTGCTGTGGAAGCTCTCGCCATGTTTACACAGCAAGGTTACGCGCTTATCGTTATTACCAATCAGTCAGGTATTGCGCGTGGTTACTATGATGAAGACGCCGTACATACCTTACATTCTTGGGTTAATGCAGACCTTGCCAAGCAGAACTTGCATATAGACGCCTTTTATCATTGCCCTCACCATCCACAATTTTCTGGCATATGCCCGTGTCGTAAACCCTCTGCGCATCTGCTTTTACAAGCGGCTCAAGAGTGGAATATTGACCTTGAGAGTTCTTTTATGATTGGCGATAAAATGAGTGATGTAGACGCTGGGCATGCGGCAGGCTGTATTTCCTATCTTATTGGGCACAGCGCAGACGTAAAAGCACCGCACGGCTTTTGCGTTCCGTCTTTGTTGGACGCCGCCAAACATATCTGTTTGTCACATAAATAAAAAATACCTCTTTTAAAGCTGATTTTTTCCATATCTTCTTAATCTTGACCATAGATGCATGTTGCGCTAGAATTCTTGCTTCATTTTTTGACGAAACAAAAGGAATAGGCATGAGTGACACGACTTCATCTTCCGTAGTGGCAGAAACAGGGGCGGATTTTATCCGTACTCGTATACTGGCTGACAATGCGTCAGGACGCTTTCAAGCTCGCGTGCATACGCGTTTTCCTCCTGAGCCCAATGGGTATTTGCATCTTGGTCATGCCAAGTCCATTTTCTTAAATTATGGCATTGCGCAAGATTTTTCTGGAAAATTTAACTTACGTTTTGACGATACCAATCCTACCAAGGAAGAAACAGAATATGTTGATTCTATTCGTGAAGACGTGGCTTGGCTTGGTGCTCGCTGGGAAGAGCGTGAGTTTTTTGCTTCAAATTATTTTGACCAGCTCTACGCTTTTGCCGAACAGCTTATTCTTGCAGGCAAGGCCTATGTAGACTCTTGCACAGCCGAAGAAATTCGTGAAATGCGCGGTAATTTCTCTGTTCCTGGCACGAACAGCCCTTATAGAGAGCGAACTATTGAAGAAAATATAGACTTGTTCCGTCGCATGCGGGCAGGGGAGTTTGCTGACGGCGTGCATGTGCTTCGTGCAAAAATTGATATGTCTTCGCCCAATATGGTTATGCGCGATCCGACTTTGTACCGTATTCGTCATGAGCATCATCACCGCACTGGGAATACATGGTGCATTTATCCTATGTATGATTTTACCCACTGTATTTCCGACTCTTTAGAGCAAGTGACACATTCCATATGTTCTTTAGAATTTGAGAATAACCGTGAATTGTATGACTGGGTGTTAGACGCTTTGAATATATATCGCCCGCAACAAATTGAATTTGCGCGTTTACAAATGGGCTATACAGTACTTTCCAAGCGCAAGCTCATTCAATTGGTGCAAGAAGGGCATGTGACAGGATGGGATGACCCACGTATGCCCACCATCAGCGCCATGCGTCGACGCGGCGTACCGCCAGAAGCCCTCAAAGATTTTTGCACACGCATAGGTGTTGCTCGTGCAGATTCCACGGTGGACTATTCACTTTTTGAATTTTGCCAACGCGAGTACTTAAACGCGCACACGCCGCGCGTTATGGCAGTGCTTGACCCTATTAAGGTGGTTATTACCAATTATCCAGAAAATCCCGCTGATATGCCCGAAGATTTGGATATGCCGTATCATCCAGAAGATGACAGCTATGGCAGCCGTACCATGCCCTTTACGCGTGAATTGTATATTGAACGTGACGATTTTCGTATGGATCCGCCCAAAAAATTCCACCGTCTTTATGTAGGTAATGAAGTACGCTTGCGCTATGCCTATTATATTACCTGTCAAGAAGCCATTTGTGACGAGGCGGGTAATGTGGTGGAATTGCGTTGTACTTATGACCCTGAAAGTAGAGGCGGCAAAACAGAAGACGGGCGTCGTGTGCGTGGTACTATTCACTGGGTTTCAGCGCCTCATGCCGCGCCTTTAGAAGTTCGTTTGTACGAACATCTTTTTGCTACAGAAAATCCTCAAGCTGTGGAAGAAGGAAAGAGCTTCTTAGACAATCTTAATCCTGATTCTTTGCGTGTGGTTACAGCACAGTGTGAACCAGCCATACGTCAGTTGAAAGTAGGGGATAGAGTGCAATTTGAGCGTCTTGCATATTTTTGTGTAGACAAAGACAGTCAAGAAAATGCTCCTGTGTTTAACCGTATTGTCACTTTAAAAGACTCTTGGGCAAAGATGGAGAAAAAAGGCTAGTTTTTTCTAAACACGCTTTTAAATAAGAAACGCTTTTCATTTACAAGGTGAAAAGCGTTTCTTTGTATAACATGTTAAAACTCCATAGCATATGCCATGGAGTTTACGAGTTCTTTATGTTACGGAAAAA
>CAYJFR010000235.1:0-3246 GCA_964369335.1 uncultured Desulfovibrionaceae bacterium
TCAAGCACGGGACGCGCATCGCTGGACATGGAATTTCCGAAATCCAGATGTAAAATACGCCACAGCCATTGTCCGTATTGTTCATAGAGAGGTTTATCAAGACCATATAAGGCTTCAAGTCTTTGCCTAGCCGCCTCACCCACCATAGGATTGAGCGTTGTTTCTAAATCGGTGGGGGAGCCGGGCGCTAGGTGAATAACCACAAAGCTTATGACCGTAATCCCCCAAAGAACAATGAGCATCCATAGCAATTTGCGACATATGCGCAGTCCTAAAACCAAGAGCAAAGAACCTTTGGAAGAATGAGGGGTAGGGGGCATAGCTATTCCTTAAAAAGGGGTCTTAAATGTTATCGCGTTGTGTCATCCATGTATGAATACTTTGGACTTCATTTTTCCATTGAGGAGAAAGGCGTAAAAGAATAAAATGTTTATAAAGCCCATCTAGTAAGTCCAGACATACTTCCATCAAATATATTTTTTCCAATAAAAAAGCATCGGGATCGTCGTCATCACTTTCTTTTTCAATCTTAGGAGAACGTAAGCCATTACAGGAAAAGTCTTCCGCTTTAAGACCCACTTGCCATGACAATTCGTCTTTTTCAAAACGCACTAAAGCGCGCGTGACTTTTTTTCCTGTAGCAAGACCAAAGCGTGCTTCACGTAAAGGTGAAAGAGAGCCGGAAACGGAGGCAGTTTCAAGACTGTCGCCTTCGCCGCCTTGTACGACAATGCGCTGTTCCATAGTTACAGCAAAAGGCATGCCATTTTTATCGGAAAAGTCGTGAGGAGAGGTGTCACTTTGATACCAAAGCCATGTTAAAAATTCTTGTCCTAGAACAACATCGGTGGTCATTTCATTAGCCATATATTACTCCGCAGCAAAATGGGTAGGTTCGAGCATATCAAGCTGAATAAGCTGTGCTTCATTGAGGAAAGTACTGGCAAGACCGTAGGGCGTCATTTGATCAAGATGCAAATCAAAGGTCTTGGTAAACAATTCTGTAAACATTTCAAGCATTTTATTCTGTGTGGACATAAACCATACAGTATTGTTGGTTGTGGACCAAACTACATTAAATTCCGCAGGAATAGGCAAAAAACGCTGACGTAAGCGTATCATAACTTGCTCTTTTAATTCTTTTTTCCTTTCGCGGCTGATATATGTCTTATTTTGCTCTTTCATTTTTTGCTTTTCATCTTGCAAAGCGAGAGCAAGGTATTTTTTGATAACACCAGGAGGCACACGACGTGTATCTAAGCGTAAAGAAAAAAGAATATATTCACCTTTTTGGGGGGGGGCAGTATGCCATTGTGTATCGAGCATATCATCAAAGCATGTCCAACCATGAGAGCTTTCTTCAGAGGTATTATCAATATCCTGAAAAGCAAATAGTTGTAATTTTTCTGTGATGCTAGTCCATAATTCTTTGGGAACTTCATCCATAATTCTGAAACGTGTGAATGAACTGGAAGCACTAATAAGACCCATAGGAAACTCCTTATACAGAGATAAACATAATGAACAAGCTTTACGCTGTGCCGCCTCACATGGCAAGCGTGGAAGAGCAGAAAAAATTGCGGAGCTATAAAAAAGAATATGGGTATAGTAGGGAGGGAGAAAACTTTTATATTTGTCTCATAATGATAATTATGTAAACTTTGATATACACATATCCCGTATCCTCTTTATTCAACCCTCTATGATATTCTTATATACCACAATAAGGGACATACGTCACACAAAATTTTATATGCTTCTTATACAGTGCCATATAGAGAAGCAAAAAAATTATGTGAACTTATTTTTCTTTCAATTTTACTCACTTCATATTATACGCCTTACACAGCACAGTGAAATCAACTGAAGTTATATTTACGTGTATCTGTCCCCATTTTACCCCCAAATTTGCCCTCGATTTAAGGGCTTAAAATTTTTTTTACACACTACAGGTCATATTTTCTATTTTAGGAGCTTAAAATGCCCACTACCCCAAAACAGCCTTTTTCACAAAAAAACCGTCCTCATTCTAAAAACAAAAAAACTAATGATACCAATAGTTTTTCTGAAAAACACACTTCTAGAGGTAATACTGCTCATACTCGCTCTGACGCACGTAAAGACGCTCAAAGAGATACGCGGCAAGATTTTAGGAAAAATTCTCGTAAAGAAACATATTCATCAGGTCAAAGAAGTCATATGTCACCTGTGCAGCAAAATGCACCAACTACTCAAGATAGTTTTGACAATTCTGGTGTGCGTATAAACAAAGCTCTTGCCGATGCTGGTGTCTGTTCACGGCGTAAGGCTGAAGAGCTCATTGCAGCGGGCAAGGTTTTTGTCAATGGTGAACGCGTGACCAATTTAGGACATAAAGTTCAGCCACATGATGAGTTACGCGTGGACGGGCAAATATTAGCACGTAAGGATAAGCTCACATATTTACTACTGCATAAACCAGTGCAAACCATGTGTACGGCGCATGACCCTGAAGGTAGGACAACAATTTTTGATGTTTTGCCTAGTGAATGGCGACATAAAAGACTTTTTACTGTGGGACGTTTGGACTATTTTTCTGAGGGATTACTACTTCTTACTGATGATGGACATTTTGCTCAAAAGCTTGCCCATCCGCGTTACCATTTACCTAAAATATATGAAGTTTTGGTTCGTGGAGATGTGTATGAACAAGACCTTGATCGCATGGAAGCTGGCATGACCTTACAGGAAGGAGAAGTTTTAGCTCCTGTAAGAGCGCGTGTTTTGCGCCGCTTTGAGCGCTCTACTTTGTTAGAACTTACGTTATTTCAGGGTATTAATAGACAAATCTGTCGTATGTGTCGAGATCTTAATATGACTATTTTAAAGCTTGTTCGTGTGGCACAAGGTCCTATAGAATTAGATATTCCCTCAGGTGAAGTACGTGCATTACGTAATCATGAATTGCAAGCGCTGCAAAAGGTACTACAAGATTAGATATACTAACTAGTTAACATAATTAGGCGCGTTTTTCTTTCGTATATTTTCATATATCATCTTCACATTACTTTTTCTTTGCTTATATTATATATTGTAAAGGGAGTACGTTGAGATTCCCTTTTTCTTTGGAGTCTAATCGAGTAGTTATAGAGGATTGAATAACAAGGAGAATATATGATTATCCGAAAAACCCTAACGTATTTTTTACTTTTTGCTATCTTGGTAAGCTCAAGCGCGCTGCATGCCGCCGAGCTTCCTAATTTTGTG
>CAYJFR010000236.1:0-431 GCA_964369335.1 uncultured Desulfovibrionaceae bacterium
CCACAATACGCCTGCGGCTCATGTGAACTCCTTAAAAAGTAAGTGCCTATAAAATATAATACGGCATAACCCTAACAGCTTGCCGTTCCTTTATTTTTGGGTAAGATTTTACCCACTGTGCATAGAACAAAAGGGAGGCATTACAAACACCTCCCTTTCATGACTATTGCTTGCCTTCAATATAGGAGATGGCATCTTGTACTTTTAAAATCTTTTGAGCATCGTCATCAGCGATTTCGATGTCGAATTCTTCTTCCATAGCCATGATAAGCTCGGTTAAATCCAAGGAATCTGCACCAAGGTCTTCTACGAAAGAAGCACCAGGTTTAACTTCTTCAGCGGAAACGCCCAGTTGTTCTACAATAATGTTTGTTAATTTTTGTGCTACATCAGCCATATTAGCCTCCATACGCATTTTGTCTTTTTTTTAT
>CAYJFR010000236.1:441-3242 GCA_964369335.1 uncultured Desulfovibrionaceae bacterium
TGCCGCCATTAACGGCAAGAATTTGTCCAGTGATATATTTTGCCTTATGGGATGCAAGGAAAGCCACAGCATGCGCTATGTCTTCTACTTTGCCCATACGCTTTAAAGGAATATCGTCTTCATATCCTTTGCGTATATCTTCCGGTAAGGCTGCCGTCATATCTGTTTCGATGAAACCAGGAGCCACGGTGTTTACTGTGATATTTCTGCTTGCCAATTCCTTGGCGGCGGCCATAGTCATGCCATGCATGCCAGCTTTAGAGGCGGCGTAGTTGACTTGTCCTGCGTTGCCTTCTTGCCCTACCACAGAGGAAATATTTATAATACTGCCACAGCGTTGTTTGCTCATGATTTTGCCTGCTTCGCGCAAGCAAACAAATGCACCGCGTAAATTGGTACCTATAACAGCGTCAAAGTCCGCATCCTTCATGCGAATCAAAAATCCGTCTTTGGTAATGCCAGCATTGTTTACAAGGGCGGAAAGTTCCACTTTATCCTTGATATGCTCGGCAAAAAATGTACTTACAGCGTCGCTATCACTCACATTAAGACAGAAAGCTTCTGCTTTTCCGCCTTGTGCTCGAATACCTTCGACCACTTTTTGTGCTTCATCTGCTTTACTTACATAAGTAAGGTATACTTGAAAACCGTCAGCAGCAAGGGTTTCAGCTATGGCTTTGCCAATGCCGCGCGAGCCACCTGTCACCAAGGCTGTTTGTATTTTTTCGCTCATAGTCCATCCCTAAAATATGAAACTATTCTCACAATTTCCGTGAAAACGTGTGTTATATACCTTAAATGAGCGTAACTTTCAAGGCGCAAAGCGTCTCAAAAAAATTCACTACACCTTAAAGTCAAGAATACCGCAACCCCATGTAAAGCCTGCGCCCACTGAGGCAACCATAACACGGGTATTTTCTGTGATACGACCTTCTTGACGGGCGTCTTCTAAAGCTAAAGGCACAGAAGCAGAAGAAGTATTGCCAAATTTATGCACATTGGCAAAAACTTTTTCTTCTGGTAGGTTAAGGCGTGAGCCTACAGCTTCTATAATGCGTAAGTTAGCTTGATGCGGTACATATAAGTCAATGTCATCAAAGCTTAAACCGCTCTTTTCCAAAACTTCATGTGCTACCGCCACAAGATTACGCACTGCATGTTTAAACACATCACGACCTTGCATTTGCAAGAAAAATTCTTCAGTGATGGTGTCGCCTGTCTTGTAAATATTTGCTGTGCCGCCGCCGATGGTGATAAGATCCCAAAGTTTACCGTCTGTATGGCATATAACATTGCTCACTGAGGCAAGGGCTTTTTGCCCGTTATTTTTGGTGTTGCTATTACGCAATACAAGGGCGCTGGCACCGTCGCCAAAAAGAACGCAAGTGGTGCGGTCTTCCCAGTTAACACGACGGGTAAGAGCTTCAACACAAACCAGTAAGATGGTGGCGTCAGGCGTGGTTTGCAATAAGGCTTCGCTCATGGCAAGACCGTATAAAAAGCCAGAGCAGGCGGCGTTAAAGTCAAGAGCCATTACTGTACCGCAGTTTAATTTGTGCGCTACAAGGCTTGCTGTGGAAGGGCACATATATTCTGGGGAACATGTGGCCACAAGTACGTGTGTCACGTCTTGGGCGGTGATGCCAGCTTCTGCCAAAGCTTTAGCACAGGCTTGAGCTCCTATGTCAGAGGCGGTTTCACCTTCAGCAAGCATGTGTCTTTGTTGAATACCTGTGCGCGTGGTAATCCATTCGTCAGTGGTGTCCACTATACGACACAATTCATCATTGGTTAAAATACGCTCAGGAACGTGGGTTCCTAATCCGTGAATATAACATGTCGTCTTCATAGTACAGGTACTCTTTATGTTTTGACTTGCAACTGCTTAATTTATAAGGGGGGTGCAAATGTGCAAGTACGTAATGTGTATGGTAGTATGCGATTACGGTGTGAGATTTTATAAGGCGCGGTTGAACCTTGTAAGTTCCTCATTGGCCATAATGGTTTGCGCAAGGTTGTCATTGGTTCCTTTGCGCACAAAAATGCCACCCATTTTTACGGCATTACAAATGGCTTTGGGATTAGATTTGCCATGACAAACTAATACCAAACCTTGCAAGCCTAAAACAGGCGCACCGCCGTATTCGGCATAGTCTACAGTTTCGCGAAATTTCTTAAAAGCGCCTTTGGCAAGAAGGGCGCCAAGGGTGGGTAAAATGCCAGAGCGTAATTGTCTTTTGAGGATGCGGATGAGCGACATGGAAAGCCCTTCACTCATTTTAAGCACCACATTGCCTAAAAATCCGTCACACACTACAACATTAATTTCACCGGTAAAAAGGTCACGTCCTTCGCAGTTGCCAGTAAAGTTGAGATTTTGTGAGATTTTTAGAAGTTCGTAGGCTTCTTTGACCTGTGTGTTGCCCTTGCCTTCTTCTTCGCCAATGCTGAGAATGCTAATGCTTGGCGCGTTGTATTCTAAAATATCGCGCGCAAAAGCGTCACCCATAAGGCCGAATTGGAAAAGGTGATAGGGGCGGCAATCCACATTGGCTCCGCAGTCTAAAAGTACGAGAGGCTTTTTTTCTGTGGGCAAAAGTGCTGTCAATGCGGGGCGCTCTACGCCTTGTATACGCCCAACAACAAACATACCACACGCCACAGTGGCACCGGAGTGACCGGCACTGACTACGGCATGGGCTGCACCTTCACGCACCAAACGACAAGCCACTTGAATGGAGGCGTTTTTCTTGCGACGCAAGACCTCCGCAGGCTTTTCGTTCATATGCACCACATCATCG
>CAYJFR010000237.1:0-3234 GCA_964369335.1 uncultured Desulfovibrionaceae bacterium
GGGAAAGAACCTTTTTTCTTAAAAAGGTTTTCCCCTCCCCCAAAAAAACAAAAATCGCCCAAATATTAGCGCCCAAAAAATGGGCATGTCCATTCCTAAGGTATGACAGACACCGCCACAGAACTTACTTTAAACTCAGGAATTTTCACCATAGGGTCTAAATGCTCATGACTTGTGAGCACATTGGCAGCGCTTTCCAAAAAATGAAAAGGAAGAAAAACCGTACCCTTGGTAATATTCTTGGTCACAAAAAGCTTTGCAGCCACCTGCCCACGCGCTGAACGTATAGCCACATTCCACATATGCCGCGCTCCAATGCTCTTGGCATCGTCAGGGTGCATTTCCAAAAAAGCCACAGGACTTTCTCGCTCTAAAGCCCAAGAACGACGCGTCATGGTTCCCGTATGGTATTGATGGGCAAGGCGTCCCGTTACCAAAATAAAAGGAAATTCCTCGCATTCTTGCTGCCCGCGAGCTTCAAAGGTATTCACCGTAAAAAGCGCTTTTTCAGAATCAGGGCGAACAAAACGTTCTGTGTGTAAAATAGGCGTTCCCAAATGCGCTTCATGAGGGCAAGGCCAACAAAGCCCGTCATGCTCTGCTAAACGAGCATACGTCATACCTGCATAAGAAGGAACAAGATGACGAAGTTCTTCAAAAATATCTTCAGCACAAGTATACTGCGCTGTATCATCTAAACGCCCTATAATATCAGATAAAATACGCCAATCAGCGCGACTTTGCCCGCGCGGCGTCAACGCTTGGCGTATAAGCTGCACACGCCGCTCTGTATTAGTAAAAGTGCCCTCTTTTTCCAAATAACTGGCGGCAGGCAAGACCACATGGGCTAATTGCGCCGTTTCTGTCATAAAAATATCTTGCACCACAAGCAAATCTAACGAACGCAAGGCACGTTCCGTCACCGCGCTATCGGCATCGGAGAGCATGGGATTTTCACCTATAATATATAAACTGGAAATATCCCCGTGCACCATAGCGTGCATCATTTCTGTGAGCCTCAAACCTTGCGTATTGGCAAAATCTCCCCAAAGAGGCGTAAAGCGTTCTTGCGCTAAAGGCGAACCTGCCGCCACATAGCCCGGCAAGGTTTCTGGTAAGGCGCCCATATCACACGAACCTTGTACATTATTTTGCCCACGCAAAGGCAATAGCCCTGCGCTTTCTCGCCCTATCATACCGCAAAGCAAAGACATATTTGCCAAAGCGCGACAAGATTCTGTTCCCGTCACTTGCTGTGTGATGCCCATACAATAGAGAATCATAGCCCGCGCACTGGTGGCAAAAAGGCGCGCGGCGCGTTCTATATCTTCCGCGTCTAAGCCTGTGATAGAAGCTGCCCATTGCGGCGTTGTGTGTTCTATGGAATCAATAAAATCTTCAAAACCTTCAGTACGCGCCTCAATAAAAGCCGTATTGTGCAGGTTTTCTTTGTAAATAATATGTAAAATAGCGTTGATTAAGGCAAGATTGGTACCGGGGCGCAAAGCTAAATGAATATGTGCCAATTGCGCCACAGGGGTTTTGCGTGGGTCTACCACAATAAGCTTGGCGCCGTGATTTTTTACGGCATCAGCCACACGCGCATAGGCTAAAGGATGCTGTGCCGAGGTATTGGAGCCTATAATAAAAAAACAATCTGCGTGACGGATTTCTTCCAAGCTATTGGTAGCCGCACCAGATCCAAAAGAGGTGACCAGACCGGCCACAGTGGGACTGTGTCAAAGGCGTGCACAGTGATCAATATGCGGCGACCCCATCACAGCGCGGCACAATTTTGCCGCAAGGTAATTTTCTTCGTTGGTACAACGCGCCGAAGAAAACAGCGCGAAAGAGTCAGGATTTTTTGCCCGTGTATGGCGCAATTTTTCCGCCACAAAGTCCAAAGCCTCAGACCATGTAGCTTCACGAAAAGAACCGTCTTCTTGGCGCAATTGCGGCGCAGTGAGGCGCGCTGGATGCGTTGCAAAATCGTGTCCAAGCCACCCTTTAGCGCATAACATACCCTTGTTCACAGGATGGTCAGCCTTAGGGCTGATATTGACAATACGCTCCTGCGCCACATGGGCATAGAAGTTACAACCACACCCGCAATACCCGCAGGTAGTCAAGACTTTTTTCATGCGCTCCCTCAACATATAAAACTATTTTGCTTGTTTAAGCCAAGAGTCACCTTGTGCTAACAGCTCCATAACGTCCTCTTTACTCAATTTTTTTTCGTCATACGTAATGTCTAAAGTTCCCGCATCTCGATCTAAATTGATCTTTTTAACACCAGGATAAAACTTTAACAACATACTTATCTTTTTAGATAAAATAAAATCTTTAAAAGCGTCATGACGTAAGCTTATTTGCCCATCAGTAAAGGCGGTAATGTGTTCTTGAAACATATTTTTTCCTTATAATATAATAAAATTTTTGCCTACGTGGCGGATTCAATACAGGCAAAAGCCTCATGATTATGAATAGATTCCATGCTCTGCACCTCTACCTTATACCATGAAACCTGCTCATGCTGTGCCAAACGAATGGCGGCGGCGCGTACCACATCTTCCACAAAAGCAGGATTGGCAAAGGCATGTTCTGTCACATATTTTTCATCTGCGCGCTTAAGCAAGCTGTATACAGGCGATGAGCCTGCCGCTTCTGCAATTTCTACCAGCTCTTCAATCCAAAAAAACTTGCGCATACGCACGGACATACGCACAAGCGTGCGTTGGCTATGCGCTCCTTCTTTGCTGATGGCTTTAGAGCAAGGGCACACCGACATGACAGGAACTTCCACTTTGAGCAAAAATTCAGGCGTATCGTTGTCATTACCCATTTCGCCCGTCAGCGTGCACTGATAATTCATCAGCCCTTCTCTTTGCGTAGCAGGCGCATTTTTACGAATAAAATACGAAAAAGTAAAAGAAATTGTAGCTTTTTTTGCTTGAAGCCTCTTTTTCACATCTTGCAAAAGGCGTTTCATGGATTGATAGTTCAGCTCTTCGCCCCATCCTTCCAACGCTTCCACAAAACGGCTCATATGCGTACCTTTAAAAGCAGAAGGTAATTGCACCGCCAAAGATACTTGGGCTATAGTATGTTGCCGCCCTTGAACTCTATCAAGCACCACCACAGGTAAAAAAAAGTTTTGAATGCCTACACGATCTATATCTAAAGGGACCAAGGCTGGCCCCATTTGCACATCTTCCATTACACCAAATCCTGACC
>CAYJFR010000238.1:0-3219 GCA_964369335.1 uncultured Desulfovibrionaceae bacterium
GGGGAGGAAAAGAACCTTTTTTCAAAAAGGTTTTTTCCTCCCCCACAAAAAAATATATATTTCTCTCTTGACATATTTCAAATAATGTTGAAATATCATTGTATGGAAACGAAACATGCTAGTAAACTTTTTGAAGCTCTGTCTTCCGAACATCGTTTAGACATCTTCCGCTTACTTGTCAAAAGCGCTCCTCAAGGGCTTGTGGCTGGTGAAATTGCGAAAATTTTGCAAATCCCTACCACAAATCTTTCCTTTCATCTTAAAGCCATTGTTCAAAGTGGTCTTGCTGATGTGGAACGTGAAGGGCGTTTTATGCGTTACAAGGCTAATATTCCATTGATGCTTGAGATTGTGGGCTTTTTGACAGAAAAATGCTGTGACAGCGACCCTGCAACATGTCGAAAATACCGCGCACAAGCCCATATTGAAACAGGTCTTTTGCCTGAACGCCCAGATTTATTAGATAATACAGAATTTCTTAGCTCAAAAGTTACACAAAATTAAAAAAGAATACTGACTGAGGTGTTTTTTTATTTTAAAAAGTCAATACTTCAACAACTATTAAACAGTAGAGCAGATTATGGAAAGCACACAAAACCCTTCCTCTTGGAATATTAAGTACTTTAGTATACTTGCTGCACTGGCCCTTGTGTGGACAGCCTTGTATATGACCATTTTAGACGCGTCTCATTGGCTTATAGGGGATGTTTTTGGTCTGGATACTAAAGCGCATGCGGGCGCCGCCTTGCAATTTTTTGTGTACGATGTGGTAAAAATCCTCTTATTGCTGGTGGCACTTATTTATGTACTGGCTTTTTTGCGGGCGGCTCTCAATACAGATAAAGTGCGTATGTATTTAGCAGGAAAAGGGCGCGGTGTAGGCTATTTCTTGGCGTCGCTTTTTGGTTCTATCACACCTTTTTGCTCTTGTTCCAGTATTCCGCTTTTCCTAGGTTTTACCATGTCGCGTATTCCCATTGGCATTACCATGTCCTTTCTTATTACCTCACCGCTGATTAATGAAATCGCTGTGGTGTTGTTATGGTCGCTTTTGGGATGGAAATTTACCCTTGTATACGTCACCGTGGGTATGACAGCGGGTATTATAGGCGGGCTTTTTATGGATAGTATCAAGGCAGAACGCTGGTTACAGCCTTTTGTGAAGGACGCCATGAAGCAAGCTGAAGCGCAAGAGATGCAAGCGGATCAGCATCAAACCATCAAAGAACAATGGAGTGTGCGCCAAAGGCACGAATTTGCCTACAATGAAACACAAGCTATTTTTAAGCGCGTGTGGAAGTGGGTTATCATTGGTGTGGGTATTGGCGCAGGTTTACACGGCTTTGTGCCAGAAAATTGGTTTGCTGAAAATCTCGGCTCTGGTCAGTGGTGGACGGTTCCCGGTGCTGTGCTTGTGGGTATTCCTTTGTATTCCAGCGTCACGGGTATTGTGCCTATTATGGAAAGCCTGCTTTTGAAGGGCTTACCCATCGGAACAACTATGGCTTTTTGTATGAGCGCTGTGGCGGCGTCCTTGCCTGAGCTTATGTTGCTTCGTCAAATTATGACCGTTAAACTCCAAGCGGCTTTTATTGGCTATCTTTGGATAATGTTTACCATTGTGGGCTTTTTATTCAACTTTTTAAGCCCTCATATCATACACTCATAGGAGAAAAATCATGGAAATTAAAGTTTTTGGACCTGGATGCACTCGTTGTGAAGAATTGGCAAAAACCGTAGAAGGCATTGTGGCGGCGCGCGGTTGTAAAAGCGTTGTAACTAAGGTGAGCGATTTGAAAGAAATGATGGCCGCTGGCGTGTTTTCTACCCCTGCCCTTATGGTGAACGAGGTTTTAAAATGCACAGGACGCGTTCCTACACAGACAGAAATAGCTGGCTGGCTTGATGAGGCCACTGGTGGGCCTTGCACCTCTGGAACTGGCTCTGGCTGCTGCTGCAAAAAATAATTCAACAGAGAAAAGAGTAAAATTATGACACAGTCCCCTTTACAAAAGCTTTCTTTTTTAGACCGCTATCTCACCCTTTGGATATTCCTTGCCATGGGCATAGGGGTAGGCATGGGCTATCTTTTCCCCGCGGTCAAAGACGGTATCAACTTTTTCCAAGTGGGAACAACCAATATCCCCATTGCCATCGGTCTTATTATAATGATGTACCCTCCGTTGGCAAAGGTGAAATATGAGCAGTTAGGGCAAGTTTTTAGCAATAAAAAAGTGCTGTTGCTCTCCCTTGTGCAAAACTGGATCATAGGCCCTGTGCTCATGTTTTTATTGGCACTGGCTTTTTTGACAGACAATAACAGTTATTTTGTGGGGCTTATTCTTATTGGTTTGGCGCGTTGTATTGCCATGGTAATTCTTTGGAATGACCTTGCCGGCGGTGACAGAGAGTATTGCGCGGGGCTTGTGGCTTTTAATTCTGTGTTTCAAGTGATTTTCTTCCCCATTTATGCCTATGTCTTCATTACTATACTACCACAAGCCTTTGGCTATACGGGTGCAGTAGTGGATATAAGCATGGGACAACTTGCTGAAAGCGTTTTCATATACCTTGGTATTCCTTTTATTGGGGGCATGCTTTCGCGTTATTATGGCTTAAAGGTTAAAGGCCTTGATTGGTATGAAAATGTATTTCTTCCCAAAGTAGGGCCTTGGGCTTTACGTGCCTTGCTCTTTACCATTGTTATTATGTTCTCATTAAAGGGTGACTATATTGTTCAGTTGCCTATGGATGTGGTGAAGGTCGCTGTTCCCTTGCTCATATACTTTGTGCTCATGTTTGTGCTTTCTTTCTTCCTTTCCAAGAAAGCAGGGGCTAATTATGAACAATCTGCCACACTTTCTTTCACGGCAGCTTCCAATAATTTTGAACTTGCCATTGCCGTTGCCATTGCTGTTTTTGGCTTAAACTCTGGTGAAGCCTTTGTGGCAGTTATTGGGCCATTGGTGGAAGTGCCTGTACTTATTGGTCTTGTGCATGTGTCATTGTGGTTTAAAAAGAAATGGTTTGCTTAGTGCTAATCTTATAAAGATATAAAGAAAAATCCTCCTTTATACTATAATAAAGGGGGATTTTTTGGTATTTTGCGCCTTTTTTATAAAGAAAAGAAAAATTTCCTCTTTGGTTTATTCATGTAATTGTATTGACATGATAGGCTTCTTATTTTACTTTGCACTTGAGTTTATTGTAACCTGTGAG
>CAYJFR010000239.1:0-3212 GCA_964369335.1 uncultured Desulfovibrionaceae bacterium
CTGTTATTCGTGAAGCAGAAGAGCTTGCCGCCGAAGCCTTTGGCGCAGCCCATGCCTTTTTTATGGTAGGCGGAACCACAAGTTCCGTGCAAAGTATGATTTTAGCCGTATGTAAAGCAGGCGATAAAATTATTTTACCGCGCAATGTGCATAAATGTGTTATTAATGCTTTGATTTTATGCGGCGGCGTTCCTGTGTACGTGAACCCTGCCATCCATGAACGCATTGGCGTTGCCTTGGGTATGCAATACGAAAATGTCAAAGCCGCCATAGAGGCAAATCCTGAAGCGGTGGCTGTTTTTGTGAATCATCCCACCTATTACGGTATTTGTTCTGACCTTAAAGCCATTACCGACCTTGCCCACGCTCACGGTATGAAAATGCTTGTGGACCAAGCCCACGGTACGCATCTTTCTTTTGCTGAAGGTCTGCCCATATGCGGCATACAGGCAGGTGCGGATATGGTGGCAGCGTCCATGCATAAATCTGGCGGCAGTCTGACACAAAGCTCTATTTTGCTTCTCAGCGAAAATATTGACCCCAATCATGTGCGCACCATTATCAATCTTACACAGACCACCAGCGCCTCTTATTTGCTTCTTTCCAGCTTAGATATTTCACGCCGTAACCTTGCCTTGCGCGGCAAAGAATCCTTTGCCAAGGTTATACGCATGGCAGAATATGCCCGCGATGAAATCAACAGCATTGACGGCTTTTATGCCTATGGACGAGAGCTTATAGACGGCGACACCGTCTATGATTATGACGTCACTAAGCTGTGCGTCTACACGCAAGATATAGGGCTTGCAGGTATCGAAGTGTATGACCTTTTGCGCGATGAGTACGATATTCAGATAGAATTCGGTGATATTGGTAATATTATGGCGTATATTTCCATCGGTGACCGTATGCAAGATATTGAAAGACTTGTGGGCGCTCTTGAAGATATTAAAAGGTTACATGCCAAGGACGGCGGCGGAGAAAACTTCACAGACTTTGTTATTCCCGAAGTTATCTACTCACCGCAAAAGCCTTTTTATGCCGAAAAAGAAACCCTCCCCATTGGGCAAACAGCAGGGCGCGTTTCCGCAGAATTTGTTATGTGCTACCCTCCCGGCATTCCTATTTTAGCTCCCGGCGAGCTTGTCAGTCAAAAAATCATAGATCATATTTTATTTGCTCGTGAAAAAGGTTGCTCCTTACAAGGCGCCGCTGACCCTGTGGTAGACTTCCTTCAAGTCATTAAAACGTCATAACAAAGACGCTAAAGAGTAAAAGAGGCACTATATTTATGGATATGTGGATTCATACCGCCAATGGGCAAATTAGTATTCGTGTGACAAAACAGCTCTACTCTATGGAAAGCGAATATCAAAAAATTGAAATTTTTGACTCACCAGAATACGGGCGTCTTTTGGTATTGGACGGGGATGTTATCTTCTCACAATCCGATGAATTTATTTACAATGAAATGGTGGTGCATGTGCCCATGGCAGTTCACCCCAATGTCAAAAATGTGCTGATCATCGGCGGTGGTGACGGTGGCGTTGCCGCGGCATTTACCCAATATCCCGAAATTGAACAGATTGACGTGGTAGAGCCTGACGCTGTGCTTGTGGAAGCGTGCCGCGAGTTTTTTCCTGAAACGGGCAAATGCTTTGATGACCCACACGTGAACCTTGTACAAAGGGACGGCCTGCGCTTTTTACGTAGACGTCAAGCGGAGTACGATATTATTATCAACGATTCCACCGACCCCTTTGGGCATACAGAAGGGCTTTTCACCAAAGAATTTTACGGCAGTTGTTTTCGCGCTTTACGCGATGACGGTATCATGGTGTACCAACACGGCAGCCCCTTCTTTGACGAGGGCGAAACGGCTTTTCGTGCCATGCACCGTAAAGTGCACCAAAGTTTTCCCATCAGCCGCGTCTTTCAAGCACATATTCCTACCTGCCCTGCTGGCTATTGGATGTTTGGCTTTGCTTCAAAAAAATATCACCCCATTCACAATTTTGATGCAAAACGCTGGAATGAAAGAAAATTAACAACTTGGTATTACACCACAAATTTACACATTGGCGCTTTTATGCTTCCTAAATATGTGGAAGACCTCCTCATTGAAGCAGAAAGCTACGATAAAAAATAACTCTATACCCCTCTATAAAAGCGTGGAGAAAAACATGGCAAAATTACTTATTATCGGTTGTGGCGGCGTCGCTGGCGTAGCCATTCACAAATGTTGTCAAAACAGTGAAGTCTTTAGCGACATTTGCATCGCAAGTCGCACCGTATCCAAATGCGACGCCGTTAAGGCAGAACTTGAAGGCAAAACCAGCACACGTATCAGCACAGCACAAATTGACGCTGAAGACGTGCCTGCACTCACAGCCCTTATTAAAGAATACGCTCCCGACGCTGTGCTCAACTTGGCACTTCCTTACCAAGACCTTACCATCATGGACGCTTGCCTCAATGCTGGCGTACACTATATCGACACCGCCAACTACGAATGCGAAGACACCAATAATCCTGAATGGCGCGCCATTTATGAAAAGCGTTGCAAAGACCTAGGTTTCACAGCCTTTTTTGACTATTCCTGGCAGTGGAAATACCAAGAACAATTTAAAAATGCCGGTCTTACCGCTCTTCTTGGTTCTGGTTTTGACCCTGGTGTAACCTCTGTTTTCACAGCCTATGCCCTCAAGCATTATTTCGATGAAATCCATACCATTGATATTTTAGACTGCAATGGCGGCGATCACGGCTACCCCTTTGCCACCAACTTTAACCCAGAAATCAATCTGCGTGAAGTGTCTGCCCCTGGTTCGTATTGGGAAAATGGCAAATGGATAGAAGTTGAAGCCATGAGCATAAAGCGTGAGTACAACTTCCCCGAAGTAGGCATGAAGGATATGTACCTTTTACATCACGAAGAAATTGAGTCTCTTGCCAAGAACATCCCCGGCGTGAAGCGTATCCGTTTCTTTATGACTTTTGGCCCAAGCTATCTTATGCATATGAAGTGCTTAGAAAATGTGGGCATGCTTTCCACTGAGCCTTTAGAGTTTCAAGGGCAACAAATTGTGCCCATCCAATTCTTAAAAGCCTTACTGCCCGACCCCGCTTCCCTTGGCCCTCGCACACACGGCAAAACTAATATAGGATGCATTTATACAGGTGTCAAAGACGGTAAAGAAAAGACCATCTAT
>CAYJFR010000240.1:0-3164 GCA_964369335.1 uncultured Desulfovibrionaceae bacterium
GAGGGCATGGACGTGCTGCTTTCCGGCATTGAAAACCTTGATACGGTGAAAGAGCTTATGGAAGCTGGAAAAATCACCGATATGGAAGTCATTATTGCGGGTGAAGCCAACGGCGCTGACGCCGACACAGTGCGCCAAGAGCTGGGCATTGTGGACGATAATAATGACGGCGTACTTGACCTTGAAAACCATGGCTGGAGCAAAACTGAAAGCGCCACCACACCTCAAGGTTATGCAGAATACAAAAATGAGGATGATTCTATGACTATCCTTGTACAACAAACCTTGCTTGGTAACTCACAAGCATAAGCTTATACTCTAACAAAGAGCCCTCCATGGTGAACAATCATGGGGGGCTCTTCTTTTTTATCTATAAAATATAGAGTATAGTTAAAGCTAAACTTTAGGGATGACTTTTGTTCTCGCGCTAAGTCATTGCGAGGAGCGTAGCGACGAAGCAATCCAGAAAAATATTTGTCTTATAATTGGGCGGCATTACCTAAGAAACCGTCGAATACAAGACCTCAATATCCTGTAAACTTTGTTCCCAAGCCTGTAAGGAATAGAGCTGATTTTGCAAACGAAATTGGGTGTAACTGCTGAAAGGGCGGATGACCTTGGGCACTTCATGCCAAAAATCGCCGTGCAAGTTGTCTTGCCTATGTAAAAGCCTGTTCTTGAGCTGTAAACGCAGTTTTTGCCCTAAATATCCTACACTTTTGCGCAGCTTTTGCCCTATATGGGGATAATGCTGACATAATAAGGCAAATTCCTCTACAGGGAGGGGCTGATGCTGTTGTAAACGCGCTAAAAACCATTGTCGCCAGAACTTTCCCAAAAGAAGCCGCGTTGACGGTGTGCTTTGTGTAGAGGCGTAAGGAGTAAGCTCATACAAGCCTTGTGCCGTATGCCCCACACGGTAAACATCTAAACCGGGAAGCTCAATGCCTGCGGCGGACTTATGCTGTATGAGGCTGTGTGCCAATAAGGCAATGCGCTGGGGATGTAACTTCTTTTGACATCGAGAGGGCGTAGTACACGCTTTCCAACAACCGTTACAAGAAAGGGCGGGCTGGACAATATGGTGCTGTAGATTACCGCGGGGATTTTGGGCAGAACGAGGCCCTGTTTCCCAAGGATGTACAGGCCCCACAGAAAGATTGAGAATAGGCGTGTTCACCCATGCCGCTAAATGCATAGGGCCTGTGTCGGGCGTAATGAAGAGGGCAAGCTTTTGCAATACAAGGGCAAGCTGGTCGATGCTGAACTTGCCGCACAAAGAAGAGCCTTTAAGGCCACAAAGTCTTTCTGCTTCATCACCTGTAGCCACATCACTTGGCCCGCCTAAAAACAGCGTTTTATAGCCTTTGCGCTGTAGGGCTTTGGCGAGATGGGCAAAAAAAGCCGCGTCAGGGCGCTTTTCTTCTTCGCTGGCACCTACAAAAATACCTATGGTGTCTTGAGCTTGTGTAGTGTCATTGTGCGCCGCAGACCAAGAAATAGAGCAGGGCGGAACACTCTTTCCTTGCAGATGGTCCAAAAGAAAAAGGTCACTCCAATGAAAGAGATTATATCTGTTGTTTTGCACAAGACTTGCCCTATATAGCAACCAATCCCCATGCATAAAAGTAGTGCCTTGGTGCGAATAAGCTCCGAAGCGTTGTTCAGCCTCAAGACTTCCTGCCAAGAAAGCGGCGTCAAGGCGATGGCTCAAATTGATGACAGCTTCATAAGGCTGAGTACGCAATTGCTCCAAGGCTGTGGGCGGAAAAAACACCGTTTTAGGCGCTACATGCATAAGCTTAGAGAAAAAACATTCTTCCGCTACCGTCCATAGAGGATTGTGCGGATATATATTTTGTAAAAGCGCCAATAGGGGAAAGCTTAAAATAAGATCCCCCATGCGCTGCATTTGTAAAACAAGAATAGGTTTATGCATATATTGTAAGGTCTTATTTTATTCCGTAAACTTCTCGCATGGAGGCAAGCAGACTTTGCAAACGATGGTCCCATGTGTGTTCAGCCAAAACGCGCTTACGGGCGGCGGCGGTGATGCGCGCCCTTTCTTGAGGATGGGCGAGATAATGGCGCACCAAGTCGGGTACTTCTTGCGGGTCAGTATAAAAGGCTATTTCTTTATGAGGCTCAAAGAGATTGTCCATTTGCTCGCGCCAATCGGTGAGCACAAAGGCATTGCACGCAGGAACGTCAAATATTCTTTGGTTTACCGCCCCTTTCATTTGCTTACTGGTGCAGTTGAAATTGATGTCTGACAGAGGGTAAAAAGTAGGAAGCTCTTCGTAATAGCTCAACTCTCTGTGCAGGGTGAAACTGTTTCTTTGTTGGGCAAAAATGGTATTAAAACCGTCGTCCCCTGCCAATATGGGCTTAAAGGGCAAGGTCTGCTCTACACAAGAGGCGCGGTAAATGCGTGTAGCTTCCCAAGTGAGGGCAGTTTCATAGCCGAGGCGCTCTTCATTACTAGAGAGGCCTATATACTCTTGATAGGTGTGAGGGTAGTGACTTTGTAAAAAGTCTGCCACCGAGCGTATATCATTATTGCCAAAAGTGTGCGCAATGTCTTCAAAAGATTCCAACAGCGCGGCGGGTAAGGGGGTTTTGGCAAGGCGCGTGCGTACCTTATACAGCATGGAATTTCCCACAAAGGAAATGGGGCTTTTCCATGACTTCTTCCCTTTAGTATTGGGGCAAAAAAGATGCGGATTAGTGCCAAGAGCCAAATAGAAAACATTTTCAAAGCCCATTTGGTGTAAAGATTCTATATTGTCCGAGTCCCATGTAAAAATGGTGACCCAAGGATTTTTGAGCTTTTCGTATAAATGTACAATAAGGTGCGGATTGTCCACAAACCACGAAGCCAAGGGCATTTGTAATTGCTCTAACAGCTCCATAAGCACGCCTTCTCTGTCAACACCAAGATGATTTAAGGTGAGCAGGCAATCTGGTTGAAATTCCACCACTGCTGTGAGGAGCTTTTCAATAAATTCACTGCTGGCAAGGCTTTCGTCCGGTATAGTTAAGATTTTATGCTCAATGCCAAGACGTGTACACGCCGCGGCCACTTCACCCATAAGAAAATACTTGCTGGTGATAAGCAGTAGGCGCGGGCATGGTGTGGTAAAACGCGGCTTACGCACTTTAGC
>CAYJFR010000241.1:0-3147 GCA_964369335.1 uncultured Desulfovibrionaceae bacterium
GCCACAATAGGAGGAACGAAAGGGTTTACTTCTATGCCTGCAACGGGAAAAAACATACTACACCTCCGTACTATTACGATTATGTATAAAATAGTACTAGTTATAAAAGTGCTGTGTCAAGTTGCAAAATATGTATAAACTCTGTTGGATACTGTGTGAAATAAAAAAAGGAGGGCAAAACCCTCCTTTTTTATGGTTAATACATTATTGTATGCTTTACTTCATAGCGCCTACAGATTGTAGCATGCGCACTGTATAGGCGCTAGGAAGGAAGGGTGCAAGAGCTTCTTGCACAGTTTCTTTACCAGATTGATGTACTACATTGCCAAGATTGGCAACGGCGCAGTACAGACCTACGTTTTGATACATAGAGCCGGTGTGCATATTGCCGTAAGCGTCGCTTTTGGCGTCACCCTCAGCGGTGTAAATAAGCATTAAGGGACCTTTTGCTGTTTTGGAAAGGTCTGTGGCGAGAAGCTTATGTAAGGCATTACCTTCAGCATCATAAATCCAAATATGCCCTTTCATATACACATATACAGAAACGTTTTGCTTGTTGCGTGCTGTGGGAATGGTGCGTTTACCATCGTCTCTGTTGATACCATAGGCGGCCCATAAAATATTAGAGAGGTCTTGGTTGCTTATGGGAGCGGTATCAAAAGAACGCGTAGATTTTCTTTCTGCCAAGGCTTTCATGAGCGGTGCGGCATTATCCTTACTTGGAGCGGGCAGTTCTATAAAGCGTACGTCTTCTTCTTCATTGGCAAAGCTTGCCTGAGGAGGCGTAGCGCAGAGTAAAGCTGCAAGCATGAGAGAAAGGGGAAACAGTTTTTTAGAAAAAAATGCCATGGTATACTCCTTGTTCTAGTTTGTTTTATTTGGGTAAACGAATAGTATTCACAATGGGAATGGACCAACCTTTGCCAAAAGCTTTTGTGCTGATAGTCAGTGCAGGAGGACATTGACGGCGTTTAAATTCTGCCTTGCACATGCCAGAAAAGACGCGTTGATCTAGCTCGTTGCGCTCAGAATCGCCAGCTTCTTCTGTACGTGTGTGGACGCTGGCATGAAGAATACGTTCCATGGCATCGTCTAAGGCATCGTAAGGAGGAAGGCTGTCGCTGTCTAATTGGTCAGGGCGAAGTTCTGCCGTGGGAGGTCTGTCAATGATTTCTTGTGGAATGGCTTTTTCTGGATGCTGCGTATTATACCAACGACAAAGCTGGAACAGCACGCTTTTAGGCACATCACCAATAACGCCTAATGCTCCCACAGCGTCGCCGTACAGTGTGCAGTAACCCATAGCACTTTCAGATTTATTGCCTGTGTTCAATACCATGCTTTGCGTACTGTTGGCAAGAGCCATAAGCAAAGAGCCGCGGATGCGCGCTTGAATATTTTCATAGGTCACATCATTGGCCGGCTTGGGCATACCTTCAAGGATGGGAGCGAGGGATTTTTCAAAGCCTTGCATAAGAGGCTCAATGGGGATGGTGTGAAGCTTGATAGACAAGTTTTTTGCAAGCTTTTCTGCATAATCCAAAGATTCTTGGGACGTATATGGGGAGGGTAAACGTACACCGACAACATGTTTTTTTCCCAAAGCTGCTACGGCTATGGCTGCCACTGCGGCGCTGTCCAGTCCGCCGGAAAGTCCCACAATAACATTTTCCGCGCCGCACTTTTGTACATAATCCTTTGTGCCAAGCACAAGAGCGTTCCAGCATTCTTCTTCTGCTGAGGGAGAGCTCATGATAGACACTTCATTTTCTACGGCCGTATCCACCATGACCAAATCTTCTTCAAAGGCATAGCCACGCGCCAATAAGGTTCCCGTGGGGCCAAAAGCTAAACTTTGACCGGCATAAATGGTGGTGTCATTACCGCCTACGGTATTGGCACAGAATAGATGTATATGATGGCGCGCTGCCACATGGGAGAGGATATGCTCACGCTGGGCTTGCACATTCATAACATAGGGATTGGAAGCCATATGCACAATGCCGTCCACGCCGCTGGCAATAAGTTCTTTGAGGGGATTTTGCGCGCATTGGTCTTGCGTGCGCCAAAAAGTATGATTTTGTGGGTCGTCTTGACACAGCACTACGCCAAGGCGCCAGCCAGCTACGGTAATACGTCCGCAAGATGTGCCGCTTTCAAAATGTTTATAACTATTGTGTTCACAATCGTTACTCAAAATCTTACTGGAAACCACAGAAAGGGTGCCATTGTGTAAAAGCACGGCGGCATTGGTAAGAGCTGTGCCGTGAGCGGATGCCATAGGCGCGCCCACAAGGACAGCAGGGCCGCCTTTAAGCTTTTGAGCCATACTTTGCAGGGCTGTATGACAACCTTGAACAAAATCTTGCGAAAATAAGATTTTTTGTGGTGCAACGCCGCACAATGCCAGTTCCGAAGTGATACAAAGTCCTGCGCCAGAGGCAGTGGCATTTTTCACCGCGCGCAGAATTTTATTCATATTGCCTACAATATCACCAGTGACGGTGTTACATTGCAAAAGAGCTACTTTCACGATTTTCCTTCCTAGATGTAGTTATATAAAGGGCCACCCTTGCATGCAAGAGCTTCAACTTTTTGGACAATGGCAGGGTCTTCTTCTAAAGCGGGAGCTTGGAAGGCTTTTAAGCGTGCGTCAATAATAAGCGGCGCTTGGCATGCCCAATGCTTGCTTTGTGTGTGCGCATGGACACCGTAAATATCTGTTGCAGGGTCGGAACGCGTAAACACAGCCCATAAGAAGTTATTCCATGTACGAGCAGTAAAGTCGCTGTCATCCACCACCACCACCAAGGGAAAGTTTTCTCTTTGGGGCAGTTGCTGTAAGGCTTTGGCAAGCTCTTCCATACGTGCGTCTTGACTGCCGCGCAAAGAGGTGTCTCTTGTATCTTTAGGCCCTTGAATAAGGATAATACCTTGAGAAAAGAGCTTTACATTGCCAAAATCTTGAGGAAGAGGAATATCACCAGGGAGTTCCTTACCCAAGGTGCGGCAAGGTTTGCCTGCCACAGCCCAAATAAGTTTTGAGCCTGTATTGAGGGCAGAGCCAGAGTAATCAAGGGTGTCAATGGTGGTTTTGGTAATAAAATGTAAATCGCGGTCAAAGTGTGTTCTTTCAAGCACATGGGT
>CAYJFR010000242.1:0-3146 GCA_964369335.1 uncultured Desulfovibrionaceae bacterium
ATACAGGAGACCCCACCACAAGACCTTGACATTCTTTCATCATGTCAATCCACTCGTTGATGGGGTCGTCCTTAAAAATACAGTAGCCTGTTTCTACGCATTTGTTACAGGCAATACAGCCGCGAATGGCTTTACTGCCAACGCTGACAATATGTGAGTCTACGCCATTGGCTTGCAAAGCATTAGCTACTTCGTCAAGAGCTACGCGAGTGCAACTTTGTTTACGCGGACTTCCGTTTATGAGTAGTACTTTCATGGTTTTGCTCCTTTGTATAAGATGAAATGTGCTATGGCTATAGTGCATCTTAGACAAAAAAGCAATTCCATTAGTGGACGCGTTTTTTATAATGCTTTATATTTATAACGCTTACACTGTAATATTAAAATAGGTTAAAAGAGCGTTGGTTTCATCGTCAAAGTTTTGCTTAAAGCGGGTCACAAGTTCTAACTGTACGCTTTCATTGGAAAGAACTTCACGCATCATGGTTTCGTCTTCGTTAAGACCGAGAGATTCCATGAGACTGTCAAAGTGATTGTATAAATTATTCCATAAGTCAGCATACTTACTAGGGTCTTTTTCATAGGCGTCACGGTTTATATCGCCCAACTCACCGCCTATGCTAAAACCTTCATCTTCCTTTTGACTGCTGAGCCAGTTGAGCATGTCGGTAAATTCTTCCGTAGCAGGAAGCTTTTTAGACACTTGGTCAAAGAGTCTTTGGTTTTCTGTGGTAATAGAGGAGAGATTTTCTTTGTATCTTAGTTCATTGAGTAATTCTATGGCTTCGTCAGAAATCAAAACAGCGTCGGCTGTAACGTCTTTGTCTACTGTCTTGGCACTGCTAGAGAGCACGGTGCCAACATCGGTACTACTTGCATAAGGATTTAAAAGGGAAGATATATTGCTCATAAAAAACTCCATGGATGATGAAAGATTGTGCCTATACCATGCAAAAAATATTCCGAGAAAAAAATTCCTAGCGTGAATTTTTAAAAGACACTCTCAAAATATATATCGGTCTATTATGGCAAAAGTATAGAGAATGGGAGGAGGCGAAATGAAAAGTGCTTTGTGTGAGAAAAAAGCAAAGGCCAAGAAAAATCTTGGCCTTTAGTCATGATGGTAAGCAGAGGTTTTTATTTAGGAAAGCTGTGCCATTAAATTTTCTTTAACGCTGGCAATATCACCTTCGCCGTTAAGGTCAATATATTTGGTAGCGCCTGTTTTTGCTAAATCTTTATAATAGTATGCGGCGGCTAAAGTGCCATCAACAGTATTATAATAGATATCATGGCGCTTATTGATAGCGTTTTCGTCTTGGTCGTCGGCACGGGCACTGAGCGCACCGCCGCAAACGCGACAGGCATCGCCGTCAGGTTTAATGGCATCTATAAAAATATGGTTGGGGTGATTGTTGTTATTAGCACAAAGGCGACGCCCCATAATGCGCTGTTTGGCAATTTCACGAGGCAGTAAGATTTCTACCACATAATCTAAAGCCATGTTTTCAGCTTGTAAAGCTTCCCAAAGTTTTTGGGCTTGCACTATATTGCGGGGGAAGCCGTCTAAAAGCCAGCCAGAAGCCCCTTTGCTTTTGAGTGTTTCTAATATCATAGGGATGGTAATGTCGTCAGGCACAAGGTCGCCGCGGTCAATGTATTCTTTAGCTTTTTTGCCAAGCTCTGTGCCGCCGCCAATATGCTCACGGAAAATAGCACCAGATTCAATATGAGCGAGATTGTATTTTTCTTTAATTAAGTTGCCTTGTGTACCTTTACCGCTACCATTGGGACCAAAAATAAGAATATTCATGAAAACCTCCTGAAAATGGGCTAATTATATGTCTTCCTTTTACTCAGGACAATGTACGCTTGTGTATAGCGCTTTGTCAATGTTCTTTTGAGCTTTATTTCACAAATAGAAATATAAGATACAAAATACAAAAATAAGCTGTGGTGGGAATATATAGACGTGTTTGGGAGAGAAAGAGGGGCTTTGAGGAGGAAAGGGGAGAATTTTTGTTAAGGATTTTCTTTCCTCCTCAAAAAAATATTTTATGAAATCTGGTATCCGCGTGGCGTTACCATATATTTTCCTAAGATTTTTGTGCTCTCATTACCTATAAGGACAAGAGAGAGCATGTCGGCGCTTTCGGGGGTAAAATCTTGGAGCGCATACAAAGACACTTCTTCTTCTGGCCTATAGGCATTGCGCACAAGCCCCACAGGTGTTGTGCCAGCGCGGTATTGCTTGGCAATGTGCAAAGCTGTAGCGAGGTGTTCTTTACGCCCTTTGGAACGTGGATTGTATAAAGCCACAACAAAATCTGAGCTAAAGGCGGCGTGTAGGCGTTGGGTGATTTTTTCCCAAGGGGTGAGCAAATCGCTGAGGCTGATACAGGCAAAATCGTGCATCAACGGCGCGCCAAGGAGGGCGGCAGCGGCGCATACAGCGGGAATGCCGGGGACTACTTCTACACTTACTTCTTCTAAGAAATCGTACTTATGCAAAAGCTCCAAGATAAGGCCGGACATACCGTATATACCTGCATCGCCAGAGCAGACAATACTGGTATTCTTTCCTTGGCGGGCTTGCTCAATAGCCGCCAAACAGCGTTGTGTTTCGTGGCGCATGCCTGTGGTGATAATATGCTTTTCTTGTCGAATTTCTTGCGGAACCATGTCAACATACAAACCATATCCCACAATAACTTCACTATGATTCAGCGCCTTGAGTGCCAAGGGGGGCAAAAGAGAAGCGTCACCTGGGCCAAGACCAATAATATATAAAGAAGCTTTTGTTGTGTGTGTCATAACTACTCTGTTTTTTTAATTTAGAGACAATCCTTAGTCAGTTGAAGAGTGAATATCTTTTATTTCAGGCTATTCAAAAAGTGTGAGATACAAGGAAGACAAAGCTTTTTGCGGAAGGCGCGTATCAAAACATACGTAACTGGAGCAAAAGGCGAGTCTGACGAAGTATATGGCACTTTTTCAATAGCCTGCTAAGAAGGAAGAAGATGCTCAGGCACAGCAAGAGCAATAGTAATTTGTCTGTCGTACACGGTTTTGGGTAAAATGAGTGCGGCTGTTTCTGTGTGATGGCTTTGAAGCTGTGAATGGGTATAGGCTGTGTCTTGACTTGC
>CAYJFR010000243.1:0-3138 GCA_964369335.1 uncultured Desulfovibrionaceae bacterium
CTTGGTGATTTCTGGCAAATTCTTCATACCCATAACAAAGACGAGGGTAGAGGCGGATTTTGCTAGCGCGTCCCAATTATGCACAGAACCAGGCTTGTCTGGGTTTTCGTGTCCTGTAATAAGAGTCACAGAGGAGGCAAAGGAGCGGTGCGTTAAAGGAATACCCGCATACGCTGGGCCGGCAATGGTGCTGGAAATGCCGGGCACTTCTTCAAAGGGAACGCCTGCTTCTAATAACTCTTCGGCTTCTTCTCCGCCGCGTCCAAAGATGTAAGGGTCGCCGCCTTTGAGGCGAGCCACCACTTTACCCTCTTTGGCTTTTTCAATAATAAGGGCGTTGATGCCGTCTTGAGGCAAAGCGTGATTGTTGGCACGTTTGCCCACATAAATA
Organism: uncultured Desulfovibrionaceae bacterium; assembly: GCA_964369335.1. Classification (GTDB taxonomy): domain Bacteria; phylum Desulfobacterota; class Desulfovibrionia; order Desulfovibrionales; family Desulfovibrionaceae; genus CAYJAD01. Next base: position 392 of record CAYJFR010000243.1, read on the forward strand.
AGCTCGGCGTCTTTGCGTGCAAAGTTGAGCATGTTGGCATTGGCCAAAGCGTCATACACAACCACATCGGCTTTTTCTAAAATAGCCTTGCCCTTGAGGGTCAAAAGCCCCATATCTCCGGGACCTGCTCCAATAAGATATACTTTCATTATATGTTGCCTCGTACAAGTTCAATAAGTGTGCGTACCCCAAAGCCAATGGCGCCAGTGGGATAAAGAGGGGTCTTTTTAAAGGCCCAATCGGTGCCGGCAATGTCTAAATGCGCCCAGCGTGTGCCTTCATTAACAAATGCTTTGAGATACAGCGCCGCAGAAATGGCGCCGCCTTCACGCGCGCCCATATGGGCAATATCAGCTACGTCGCTCTTGAGACCTTCATTATAAGCGTCCCAAAGGGGCAGTTGCCAGAAGTTTTCTCCCACAACCTTACCAATGGAAATAATTTCGTCGGAAAGAGCTTGGTCATCGCTGAAAAGTCCCGCTATATCTGTGCCCAAAGCCACAGCGCACGCGCCTGTGAGGGTGGCAATATCTACCATAAATGCCGGTGTCCAATGCTGTTGGGCGTAGGTGATGGCATCACAAAGGGCGAGGCGGCCTTCGGCGTCGGTGTTCAAAATCTCCACCGTCTTACCCGAAAGAGAGGTGACCACATCGCCGGGGCGCATGGCAGAACCGCTAGGCATATTTTCGGCGCAAGCAATAAGAGCGATGACTCGGCGCTCAAGCATATTTTCCCCAATGCTGTGCATAGCACCTACCACAGCGGCGGCGCCAGACATATCACTTTTCATGTGATGCATATTGGTAGGGGGTTTGAGGCTGATACCACCAGAGTCAAAGGTTAAGCCTTTACCTATAAGAATGATGGGGTCGTCATTTTCATGCCCTTGAGGCGCATGCTCTATAATGACCATACAGGTCTCTTGTGCAGAACCTTCACCTACGGCAAGCAAGGTATTGCAACCTATTTCGCGTAATTGTTCTTCACCAAGCACTGTACACTGCATGCCCTGCTTTTTTGCCATAGTTTGGGCAGCTTCTGCCAAAGCCAAGGGCGGTAAAATATTGGGCGGCGTGTTGGCGAGGGTACGCGCTAAAATCACACCTGCGGCGGCATGCTCTCCGCGACGGGCGGCGCTGTGTTCTTTGTCGGGCACGCTTTCACCAGTAAAGCCAAGGGCAAACCACTTGGGATCTTCTTTATGGTCGGCGGCAGGTTTACGCAAGGAGGTGAAGCGGTATAAGCCCGCAAAGGCGGCATAGACGGCTTCTTCCACAAGGCGAATGCTGTTGCTAGGCAATTTTTCCAGTACAGGGACGGGGAGAAGGATGGATTCGGCGTCTATGTCGCGGCATTTAGCGGCGGCGGCGGCAACGCCCTTGCGAAACGTGTCGAGGGTGAATTTTTCTTTTTCCCCAAGACCGATGGCAAGAACGCGTGGAATGTCTTGTGCGGGATGCCCATGAAAGAGCGCCAGCTCACCAGACTTTCCTGCAAAGTCTTTGCGACCGGGGGCAATGGTAAACCAAGGGCTTGTTTCTTCTATTTCAGGGCAAAGGGCGGCAGGGTCTTCCCCTTTGTGGGCAAACACAAGCATGACAGAGGCTTTCCAAAGCTTTGGGCCTCCCGCTTGAAAACGTATATCCATAAAAAATGCTCCTTCTATGCGATGATTCTATAAAAAAAAAGTGTCACATTATACGCGGACTTGTGTTTTTTGCCAAGTATAAAAATACCCCTTAAAGTCCTTGCAAAATACGTGTGCATCATATCTAATGAAGGGGGTGTCACTGTCTTCTTAAAGTCAAACTCACATGAAAAAGAGTACGACTGTAAAGAATTCCGACAAAAATGTCGGATTACTTTACACTTATGGCTAGGGGGTAAAATGTTAATAGAGTTATTTTAGTATGTTATGTTTTGGCACGCTTGTTGCTAAGTAAAAGAATAACTCGCAATAAATTTATTAGTTTTTTTTAGGAGATTTTATGAAAAAATTACTTGGAACTTTCGTTTTGCTGCTACTTTGATCGCTGGTGCTTCTTACGCTGAAGCCAGCTATATTGAGGACTGGACTTACACCTTAGGCAATACGGAATTCACATATGGGGCTGGCTTTGCTGGTACTACTAATACTCACAGCTATGACCTCACTTATACCCCTGGTACAACAGGCAACATCACTCTTGATGGACCTATTACAGGCGATGGTGATCTTATCCCAGAGAGCAAAGCATTTGATTTGACCATTGGCACGGGTAACGCTCTCAGTGGCACTGCGAAACTCATAGAAGACTATATGACTCTCAGCTTTTCATACTCAGCTATTGCACCTGGTGCAACAGACCAAAATGGTGAAGAGCTTGCCATTTCAGCATTTTACACCATTCCGCTTCAATACTACGTGGATGAGAATGGTAGAGAATATATTTTCTACAAAACTGCCCCTGTTGATGCTGGTGGTGTTGCCACACTCGCTGATAAAGATGACTCTGATGGTAACTACACATATTCTTTAGGCAAAGTGCAACTTACCGCCAATGGCGAACAAGCAACGGAAGCAGTATTCAATGGTAACACCTATAGTTATTTTGAAATCAGCGATTTAGATGTGCTTTCATTTAACGGTCAGTTCCACATAAACTATAGCAAAGATATAACCGAATCAGAGCCTACTCCAGAGCCTGCTACCATGCTTCTTATGGGCTTAGGTCTTGCTGGTCTTGGCGTAGTTGCTCGTCGTC
>CAYJFR010000244.1:0-3069 GCA_964369335.1 uncultured Desulfovibrionaceae bacterium
GAGGACAAGCCCCCACAAAAAAACAGTAAAAAGAGATAACTCATGCCAAATAAGCTACATATACAAGCCTATAGAGCGCGTAAATGCATACCTATGCAGGGTGAGATGTCAGCGCGCGGAGCGGATTTGCTCAAGCCGCTGACCAGCATAGATGACGCCCTTATGTTGGTACAAGACGGGCGCGTGCTGTGCGTGGAAAAATATGCAGAGAAACATCTTCCCGCGGGCATGAGCGCTCACGATGTGCACGATTTAGGCGAGGGCACGCTTGTGCCTGCGGCGGTGAATGCACACACACATGTACAATTGTCACACTTGGCAGGGCGCACACTCTGGGGGCAAGGCTTTGTGCCGTGGTTGGAAAGCTTGATACAGCAGTTGGCTGTGCCTATGGACAAGGCGGCAATACAAAAGACATTGGAACACATGCGCACCACAGGCACGGGCTATTTTGCAGACTATACCAGCGGCGGTATGCACCTTGTGGCAGAAGCGGCGCAGAACGTGGAAATTGAAGGCTTGCTGACGGCGGAGTGGTTTGGCTACGGCGATGTGTGGCAAGAAGATGAATTTTTGCCTTCTAGGGTAAGGGCTGTGCAAGAACAGCTTGTAGCCAGCTTTGAGGAGCAAGTGGTGCCGTGCGCCCACGCTTTGTACTCTACAGCGGCGCAAAGCGTCCAAGGGGCTCACGCATGGTGTAACAAGCAAGAGGCGGCGCATAAAAGACCTTTTGCCCTGCACTTGGCGGAATTTGAAGAAGAGGTTGAGGCGCTGACCTGTGGCAAGGGCGCTTTGGTGGATTTGTATACACCGATAGTTTTGTCGCCTCAGTGGAAAGCACCGCAATGCCACCCTGTGGACTATGCACAGCGCCTTGGCGTGCTCACAGAAAATACCTTGGCTGTGCACTGCGTACAGTGTGAGGATGAACATGTGCAAACTTTGGGAGAGGCGGGGCTTTCTGTGTGTTTGTGCCCGCGCTCCAATGAAAATATAGCTGTGGGCAAGGCGCCGGTGAAAAAGTTTATGCAGTCTGGGGTAAATTTATGTCTTGGCACCGACGGGCTGACCTCCAATATAGATGTGGATGTGTGGAACGAAGCACTTTTTTTGCGAAATTTTTTGGATGTCCCCTTTACAGCGCTTCTTCGCATGCTTACTGTTAATGGAGCACACGCTCTGGGCGTGGGCTCGCAACAAAGAAAGACACAGGCGTACGGCTGTTTGAGTAAGGGCAGTCCTGCAAGGTGGCATTTCCTACCGTTTGGGTGGTAGAAAAAAATGCAAGTATAAACCCTTGCCTAGAGGGCGTACAACGTGTATCATTTCCTAATATGTAATTTTGTGAATTATCGAGCATTGGTATGCACCTCATAAAGTTATAATATAGTATTACTATTCCATAAGTTGGAGGAAATAATGGCAGCAGAACTTTTAAACTGGCAAGATGGCATAGCCCGTGTTGTGAACAATCGTGGGCTTTATGCTAAACTTTTGGGACGTTTTGCGGACAGTCTTGCTGATGCACCCGAGAAAATTGCGGCGGCCGTAGCTGCAGGAAACATGGAAGATGCGCAAATGCAAGCGCATACAGTGAAGGGAACAGCCGCTAACCTTGGCGCCGAAGCCCTTGCTGAAGCTGGAAAGGTTCTTGAAATAGCTATCAAGGACGGCACTGGCATTGAGCCTGCTATTGAAGAGCTACGCAAAGTTCTCGTGGATACACTGGAAGTTATGCGCGCTTTTGAAGCCTAATAGCGCAAGTGTATATTTATTCGTAGAGTTTTTGTAAAACTGTGCGAGTGGAGCAAGAAAAGTCCTGTAGCTTATGGGGCTTTTCTGTTTTTTGAGATATAAAACTTTCTTAGGCGTGTGCTGTTTGACAGATGCGATTGAAGAAAGTTTTATATCTATCACAATTTTACTGGCTTTTTTTTGTATGTCAGTGTATTGACATAGCAAGGCGCAGTGTTTTTTTTGCGCCGCATTTTCCGTAAACTATAATAGTCTAACGTACCACAGTTATACGGGCTTTTTTTTGTGAGCGTATGTGGACGGGAGCGCGTATGGACTGGCAAAAAAGTGGAATAATAGGGCAAAGCGGTTCTTTGGCGGAAGTTTTTCGCATAACAAAGAAAGTGGCGCCCACTGACAGCACGGTTCTTGTAACAGGTGAGTCAGGCACAGGAAAAGAACTTCTGGTACGCGCGCTTCATACATACAGCGAACGTGCGCAAAAACCCTTTGTACCCATTAACTGCGGCGCCATACCCAAAGAGCTCTTGGAATCTGAGCTTTTCGGACACGAAAAAGGCGCTTTCACACACGCTATACGCACACGCCCCGGACGCTTTGAATTGGCTGACGGCGGCACTATTTTCCTCGATGAAATTGGGGAAATGGATTTAAGCTTACAAGTCAAAATTTTACGCGTTCTTCAAGAAAAAGAAATTGAAAGAGTGGGCGGTTCAGGGGTAAAGAAGGTGGATGTGCGCATTGTGGCTGCCACCAACAGAGACCTTGAAAACGAAGTTGCCGCAGGGCGCTTTAGAGAAGATTTGTACTATCGTCTCAATGTTATTCCTTTACATTTGCCCCCTTTACGTGAAAGGACGGGAGATGTGCTCCTGCTTGTGCGTCACTTTTTGCGCCGCTTTTGCGAAAAAAAGAAAAGAGAGTTTTTAGAGCTTTCACCGCTGACAGCACAAATTCTTATGGCCTATCCTTGGCCGGGAAATGTGCGCGAGCTAGAAAATTTTATGGAGCGGCTCAGTATTTTAGCTGACGGGCCTCGAGTGGAAGTGGAAGACTTACCACAAAAGATTTTAGACGCTGTGGGGCCGCTGGAAGAATTGCCCTCCTTAGAAAGCGTGGAACATGCCTTGCTTTTGGCAGAAGAAAGCGTCAGCTTAACACAAGAAGAGGACGGCGTTGAAAGCAGCGTACAAGAAGAAGGTGCTGCGTCTGCGCCCATAGCTTCCAGTCAAAGCACAAGCCCCATGCGTGCGCAATCTTCACAGGGCTTTGTGTGGCCCACTTTGGCAGAGTTGAAAAAACACTCTATGGGAT
>CAYJFR010000245.1:0-3048 GCA_964369335.1 uncultured Desulfovibrionaceae bacterium
TTAGGGCCGGGGCTTGAGCGACTAGCTAAGGAAGTACGCGCTCATATAGATATGGACTTTATGTATAGTCTGATTACATAAAATGGATTGCTTCGCCTAATCTACAATGAAGCAATCCAATATTACTGTTTACTCTTCTTCCACAATGGCAAATTGAAAGTCCCCAGCTTCGTCAGTAAAGGCGTCATAGCGCAAGACGCCGGCAATGGTATTGTCTTTGTTAAAGTTCAACACCACAGGCTTACGCTCACAAATATCTTGAGGAGACATGACATATTCTGAGGCGGCAACGATGATTTCATCGCCTCTTTGACACGACCTTGCCGCGGCGCCATTGAGCACACAACAGTTGGAACCTTCTTCCCCAAAAATAACATAGGTTGAAATGCGCTGCCCATTGGTTTTATTCCAAATATCAACAAATTCTAAGGGGTATATGCCCGCTTTACGACATGTAAGAGGGTCAAGCGTGATGGAACCTCTGTAATTGAGGTCTGCATCCGTCACAAAAATGCCGTGCAACTTGGCGCGCACTATCTTAATCATACTATAATCCTATGTTTTTATACTAAAAAATACCCCCTGAACATATGTAAAGGGGATACTGTATTGTGCTATTTTTGGGCTTGTATCCAAGCATTAGCTTCTTGTAAAGAAAGCGTGCCTTCATACAGAGCGCGACCGCTGATAGCGCCTTGAAGTGTTTTATTGACGGTGAGGGGGTACAAAGCTTTTACATCTTCAAGCGTAGCAACGCCGCCGGCAGCGATGACAGGAATAGTGGTAATATTACATATACGTTCCAATGCCGCCACGTTTACGCCGCTTTGCATGCCGTCGCGGGCAATGTCGGTATAAATCACAAAGGCAGCGCCCACATCTTGCAAGCGTGGCAAAACATCTTCAATAGTTTTGTCAAAGCCTTCTACCCAGCCTTTGGTTTTGAGCTTGCCATTGTCCGCATCTAAGGAAATACCCACTTGACCGGGGAAAGCCTGACATAAATCGGCAAAAAGCTTAGGCTCTTCAAGGGCAATGGTGCCAATGATAAGTCTTTCTACACCTGCATCAAAATAGCATTGCGCTGTTTTAAATTCACGAATGCCGCCGCCCACTTGCACAGGGATTTTCAAAGCACAGCAAATGTCTGCAACAATTTTATACGATGTGGCGCGACCATTAAAGGCGCCGTCCAAATCCACCACATGCAACCACTGTGCACCGGCGTCTTGCCATGCTATAGCGGCTTGAATGGGATCATTTTCAAAAACAGTGCTTTCTTCTGCGCGACCTTGTTTAAGGCGCACAGCTTTACCATTTTGAATGTCTACTGCAGGAAAAATAATCATTTAAATTCTTAACTCCTGTAAAGCTTTTGTGATGGCTTCTTGAGCCAGCTCTTGAGCTGTGACCCAACTCCCACCACGTTTAAAAAATGTACCTACCTTTGTCATATCTTCTAACAAACTCAACTGTTTTTCCTCAAATATGGAACGTGCGTATATGTGCCCAGTGTGCATATCAAGAAGAAATATTTCGGTGCGGATGTGTGCAGAATCGCTGACCCCTGCACGTCCACCATGTCTTTCATACCAAATAAGTACTTGTGGTATGAGTAAAAAATCTACGCCGTATCCTCTTCCATAGCGAACCCAATACGGCAAAGCCGCAGGTGTGGGTGACGAGGCGAATTGCGTGGTATGGCGAGAAAGAGGCAAAGGAATGGGCTTTACGTAACGCTGTTTTTCAAAAAGAGCAGTGTCCAGCATACGGTCAAGCTTTTGCCTTTCTTCTAGGGAAATATGCCCTTGATTGGCGGGAAGATTGCCCTCAAGTAAGCTCCCTACTGTGGTAGGATGCGTAAAAGGTACAAGCCCCACCTTGGCATTGTGAGGGATTTGACTTTGCGCTTCTTCTTGGGTGTTGGTATTTTTTTGACATGCCACAAGAAAGACAGACAAGCATAGCAGTGTTGTCACAAGAGCAGTATGTAAAAATCTTTTTGCACCCAAGGTCAGAGACATTAGTCAAGACCTCCCTTGGTGCTACGTACCACAGCGCCTTGAATCTTTGTGCCTTGTGCCAAGGCAAGACCAAGCCCTTTAGCCACAGACTCCAGTAAATGATGGCCGTTTTTTCCGTAATGGAAAGACACATGCAAATTACAGCGTACGGCACTGCCAAAAGCTTTGTAAAACTCGCGCCACACATCGGCTTCTTCTCCGCCAATAATGGGGGGCAAAAGCTCATCGCCGCGCCATTCAAGCCAAGGTCTGCCCGAAATATCTAGGGTGACCTCTGCTAAAGCTTCATCCATAGGAACGCGCCCATGCCCTACGCGAGCAATACCTTTGCGATCGCCTAAAGCGTCCATAAGCGCTTGCCCAAAGCACAGGCCCACATCTTCGGCAGTATGGTGCCCGTCAATATGCAAGTCGCCTGTGCACTTTACTTGTAAGTCAAAGTTTGCCCAAAAGGCTGTGAGTGTGAGCAAATGGTCAAGCATACCAAGACCTGTTTGCACGTTTACTTGACCTGTACCGTCAAGGTTTAAATGCAGGTCAATGTCGGTTTCTTTGGTGTTACGAGCTATGTGTGCTGTGCGTGTATTCATTATGCTTGTACCTTTTCTTCATTTTCGTCGTCGTCTTTACCTTCTTTGTCTGCATCTTCATCTTCATCTTCTGGCTTTTTCTTACGACCAAAAATAGCCGCAACGCCTATGCTCATTTCATACAAAAGCATCATGGGGAAAGCCATGAGTAATTGTGAAATAACATCGGGCGGGGTGAGGATGGCGGCAACAATGAAAGAGCACAATACTGCATATTTGCGGAATTTGCGCATGGAAGCGGCTGTCACAACACGCATACGTGCTAAGAAGAAAGTGAACAGCGGCATTTCAAAAATAAGCCCAAAGGCTATTAAGAGCTTCATGGCAAAGCTTAAATACTCACTCAAAGAGGGCATAGCAGTGATGGTGTCGCTGGCAAAGCCCACAAAAAAGGTGAAAGCGTAGGGAAAGACCATGAAGAAACAAAATGACGC
>CAYJFR010000246.1:0-3047 GCA_964369335.1 uncultured Desulfovibrionaceae bacterium
GGGTTATGAGCCCGACGAGCTACCGAACTGCTCCACCCCGCGACATGCGGTTGTTTTTGCGTTTGTGCGCCAACCAGAAGTACAATCTATGCAAAAGAGGTCATCTTGTCAACACATTTTTACAAAAAGTTTGAAAAAGATTTTATTATAGATTTAATATCTTGTTTTCATTAAGAATATTTTTTCAAAAAAATATTCTTTTTCGTATTATTTATGGAAAATTTAAACCCAAAAAATGCTGGATGGTAGACCTTAAAGCGCGTTTTATCTGCTTAAAAGCCTCTTTGTCCTTTAGTTACTTTTTTGTAACCATTTGATTTTACAATTACTACTTGAACTATAGAAATTTTTATTATAGGTAAAAAGCACGAGTACGCACGCTTTCACTTCCAATACTTTGCAAAAGCTGTCTTTGTGTACTCTCTTCATAAACTTTTACCCCTAAAAGGAGCATATATGTCCATCTCTAGAAGAAACTTCTTACGCGGTTCTGCTCTTGTGGCAGGAGTTAGCGCTCTGTCTGTCCCCTCCATGGTGCTTGCCAGTGAAACACAAAATACAGAAGCCATAAAAAATCTTATGACGCGTCGCAGCGTGCGCGCCTTTACAGACCAGCCCGTCACAGAACAACAGCTTGATATTATTTTACGCGCTGCCATGGCGGCTCCTAGCGCATATAATGAACAACCTTGGGAATTTATCATTGTGGACGATAAAGCCAAACTTGAAGCCGTTTCAAAAATCAATAAATACGCCACCTATGCCAAACACGCCCCTCTGGGAATTTTGACTTGCGTGGATACCAATAAAATCAAACATCAACAAGGATACGGCATTATTGATGTTTCCATTGCTACACAAAATATTTTATTGGCAGTGCACGCCCTTGGGCTTGGCGCCACATGGACAGGTATTTACCCCAATGAAGAGCTTATTCCTCCTTTCATAAAAGAGTTTAATCTGCCTGAAAATATTATTCCTTTAGCCTTTGTGCCTATTGGATATCCTAAAAATGCGCCAAAGCACAAAGATCACTTTAAACCTGAACGCATTCGCAAAAATACTTGGTAATCATTTCCTAAAACATACCCACAAGGAAATAAGGCGCAGACTTTGTCTATTCTGCGCCTTATTTCCCCTCATCAATGCCAGTGCCTACTTTTTTGCGCATTTTTCCTCATTATTCTCCCCTACAAGCTTGCAATTTGCCATCTTTAGTTTTAACAGATTGTTTACGAATAGCAAACATGCCCTACAAACTGGCATTGGCTTCTACGCTCATACACATAAATAAACTGTCTTATGAGATATCACAGACAATTTTTTACGTTTGAGCGTGGTAAAAGATGAAAAGTCTTCACAAAAACACTTTTTTGACAATTTATCCCTGAAAGGAAACATTATGAAAAATATGAAAGTCTCGCAAAAGCTTATTCTCGGCTTTGGCTTCATACTCCTTTGTATTTGTATTTTAGGAACGCTCACCGTTATCGAAAAAAACAAAGCTGCTGACCAAGCTTTAGAAATTGTCGATGTGAATCTTCCGGAGATTTTTGAAGTTTCAGACTTGCGAGAATCCTTTCATACTGCCTATCTCAATATGCGCACCTATCGCTTCACAAAGGATAGTGCCAATTATGCCCTCATCCAAGACAGCTTTGCTTCTGCACAAAAAACCTTAGACCGCCTCTCTGCCCTTGTGCAAAAACATCCCGAGCATTTGGCAGATCTCAAAATATTTGTCAGCCAGTTCCGCTCTGTTTTTGACCAATATACCCGCTCTGTACACGACTCTCATACAAGCGTTACAAATATCGTCAAACAGCACAAAGAGCTCATAGAACTTGATGCTAAGGTGAAACAGCGCATTCAAAACGTCATTGACCTTATTAGAAGCGACATTACCGACGCTAGCCAGATGACCGACATAGAGCGCTTAGAATCGCTTCCCAACTACCTTGTGGCAACGGTGCAATTTTCTTCTGCGTATAACAGCATGCACAGTGATGTGCTCACCGCCATTTCTGAAAATAGCTATGCAAATTTAAAGAGCGTTTCTGAAAAAATGACCGCCCTTGTAAAGCAAGCGGGCATCGATCAGCAAAATTTCCCCACCGAAGCTTTACGTAATGAAGTGGGTTCTGTTATCGAATATTTGCATACATATAACAAAGCCCTGTCTAGCATCACCCAAGCCATGGACGGATTGAGTAGGCTTTCCAGAGAGCGCAGTAACTATGCAAAAGAAATTCACAGCCTCATAAATGATAACTTTACCCAGCTTAGCAATGACATCACCAAGCAACAGCTTGACGCCGTAAAAAGCCTCAACTCAAGCAAGCAAAATACCATTATCTTTATTGTTGTGCTGCTTATTTCTGGCATTGGCTTTGCCGTGTACCTCACCAGAAGTATCACAGGGCCTCTCAATGAAGGTGTGCGCTTTGCCGAAGCTGTGGCTCAAGGCAATCTGGATAAAAGCCTCAACGTAGTCTCTAAAGATGAGCTTGGCATGCTTGCCGATGCCTTACGTACCATGGTGCAAGCCCTTAAAGCCAATATTACCCAAGCCCAAGAACAAGCCGAACAAGCCGAACGCCTCACCAATGAAGCCAATACAGCCATGCAGCAAGCCCAAGAAGCGCAGTCTGAAGCAGAAAGAGCCAAGCGTCAGGGCATGCTTGACGCCGCAGGTCAGCTTGAGGGTATTGTGGAAGCTGTCTTCAGCGCCGCTCGTGAGCTGTCCACACAAGTGGCTGAATCTGAACACAGCGTCAGCATAAGCTCTGACCGTATTACAGAAACAGCCTCTGCCATGGAAGAAATGAATTCCACCGTGTTGGAAGTGGCGCGCAGTGCCAGCGAAACAACGCACGTTTCCAATGACGCCCGCAGTAAAGCAGAAAGCGGCTCGCACATTATGCAGGATATGGTCAAACGCATTGCTGAAGTGGAAAACCAATCACAGCAACTAAAACAAGATATGGTACAGCTTGGCGAACAAGCCGAAGCCATTGGCGCCATTATGAATGTTATTTCTGATATTG
>CAYJFR010000247.1:0-3045 GCA_964369335.1 uncultured Desulfovibrionaceae bacterium
TACGGAATTTGACCTAGAAAACATGCTTATGCGTGTGGTTAACGTGGTCAACTTCACGGTGGAAAACAAAAAGCAAAACTTCATTGTCAATATTGACAGTTTATTCCCTTGGCAGGTCATTTGCGACGAACAACGTCTAGCGCAAGTTATTACTAATTTTCTTTCCAATGCGGTGAAATTCACTCCAGAATACGGTAATATTACCCTTTCAGTGTCGTGTCATAATGTATCTGACACCTTATGCCGTATTGATGTCAGTGTGGCAGATTCTGGTATCGGCATCACAGAAGAGCAACAAGCGCGCATGTTCCAACCCTTTATGCAGGCTGACAGTAGTATTACGCGTAAGTTTGGCGGTACAGGGCTTGGCTTGGTCATTTCTAAGCGTATTGTTAACCTCCTTGGCGGTGATATTACTGTGCAATCCACCGAAGGCGAAGGCTCTACTTTCAGCTTTTCTGTGCAAGCACAAAAGGGTAGTCCTACAGCAAGAAGTATTTTGCAAGCCATGGCTTCACACATTCGCGTGCTGGTGGTGGACTCTGTGGACGGCACGCGTGCGGCTCTTGAGCATATGATTAAAAACTTTGATATTCATTGCGATGCTGTGAGCACAGGGGCGGCGGCTTTAGAGCATATCGCTTCTAGTATAGACCAACCCTATCATTTATGCTTCCTTGATAATAATCTGCCGGACATGTCAGCATGTGAGCTTGTAAACCGTATTCATGCTCTGGGCGATTCGCCTTCCATTGTGGGCGTTATTCCCTCTAAAGACCATGAATCACTTTCAGAGGCACAACGCGCCAGCATTACTACCACCATCACCAAGCCCATATTCCCGTCACGCCTTGTGGACTGTATGAACAGTTGCTTAGGCTCTTTAAAGAGTATGGAAACGCAAAAGTTTGCGCCTAAAAAAGATTATACGGATATCTTTAAGGGCAAGCGTATGCTCTTGGTAGAAGATGTGGAAATCAATCGCGAAATTGCCATGACTATTTTGGAATACACAGGCATAGACATTGACACTGCTGAAGACGGCGTCATTGCTTTTGAAAAAATGCAGCGCGCAGACGTTCGTTATGACATAGTGCTTATGGATATTCATATGCCGCGTAAAGACGGCTATGAAGCCACCAGAGATATTCGCGCACTAGGTTGTAGTTACTCTAAAAATATACCTATTATTGCGCTCACTGCCAACGTCTTTAAAGAAGACATTCAAAAGTGCATTGAGGCAGGACTTAATGACCATCTAGGAAAGCCCTTAGATGTCAATGAGCTTTTAGCAAAAATTGAAAAGTATTTGACTGTAGATTAGACGCATAAAAAAACATGCAACATATTTTGGCTCTTTGGGATAACTTGCCGCAAAAGCTTCGCTTTCTTATGGTGGGCGGTTTGAATACAGGCGTCAGCTATGCGCTCTTTATGTTGTTCCTTTTTATTTTGGGACAAGCCCACTATCAGCAAGCACTTATTCTTGCTTGGCTCATCTCTTCTGTGTGCTCATTCGTACTTCAAAAGCTTTACGTTTTCAAAACCCAAGGTAATTGGCTAGGCGAATATATGCGCTGTATAGCAACTTGGAGCCTTGGCTATGCTATAAATGCCGTCACTCTGGAACTAGTTGTAAAATATCTACAATTACAACCTATGATAGGGCAAATATTTGCCATAGCCGTCACAACCGTTGTGACCTATGTTCTATTCAAACACTTTGCTTTTAAACAAAAATAAGCGTCTTTTACAACTTATCAAAAATAGAGCCCTTACCCGCAAAAAAGAGTTTTTCGTGCAGGCGCGCCGCTGAGGAATCGCTCATACAGGCTATATAATCACAAATAACACGCATTTTTCCCGCTTCATCCTCTTGTGAGCGGTAGATTTTCTTCACTTCCCAAGGCAAAAGCTTTTCAGGATTAGAAGCAAAAGTATCAAAGAGTTCTACCACAATTTTACGCCCACGAAATTCTTGAATCTGCAAATTAGGTGAGGATATAATCAGGTCAAAAACCAAAGCACCCATAAGATTTTGCAATTGCTCGGCGCTCTTTTCAAAATACGCACGGTAATTGATAATAGGACAATCACTGACAATGCCGCTTTCTCGCACTAAGGTATGCGTGATCATATAATGCACAAGACCGCCAATACGTCCTTTTCGGCGGTATTCCGCTTGCGAAAAAAGGTCGTCCGCCACTTCAGAAGAGGAAAAGCCGCATTCTGTAAAAATATACTCTTTGCCGCCAATATACTCCTCCCACATATCTCTGGTGAGCATACCCAAAGCTATGGCATCCTCTAAATCATGAAAGCCGTAAGAAATATCGTCTGACAAGTCCATAATGGACGCATCAAGAGATTTATGCAGTGTTTTTTTATGCCTAGGTGTTTTTTCTGTAGAAACATCCACAAAAGCGCCAAAAGCCTCTTTTGCCTCGCCCAAGGGAGCAAAAACCCAATCCACGACTTCTTGTTCGCTGTCATGGTAACACTTGGGAGGGTACTGTTCTTCGCCATTAAAAAGCCAACGCGGCGAGGGATTTTCTTCACCGTAAACTTTCGAGTTCACAAGTTGAGAGTAGGGCGCAGGATATTTTAACACCCCCAAGAGCAAGCGACGCGTAGGGTTAAGTCCATTATGGGGTGTATATTGCTCCAACAAGGAGAGAATGCGTAAGGTTTGCCCATTGCCTTCAAAGCCGCCATAGTCGCGCATGCAAAAGTTTAACGCCGTTTCTCCACCATGCCCATAGGGAGGATGTCCCAAGTCATGAGCAAGGCAAATGGCGGAAAGTAATTGTCTGTCGGGCAAAACCTCTATTATAGGAGTTCCTTCACACAATCCTTGTAAATACTTAATAATGCCAGAGCTTACTTGTGCAACTTCCATGGAATGGGTAAGGCGTGTGCGGTAAAAATCGCTTTGCCCCAAATCCATCACTTGCGTTTTAGACTGTAAGCGACGAAAAGCGGCTGAGTGAATAATACGTGCATAGTCACGGTCCCAGGGAGAGCGTACGTCATGTGTGCGTTCTA
>CAYJFR010000248.1:0-3040 GCA_964369335.1 uncultured Desulfovibrionaceae bacterium
CGATAAGGCCTCCACCAAGGGCGCCATGCATTGGAAAACAGCCGCTCGTAAGATTTCTCGTCTTGCTGCTGCTGTAAACAAGATCGAAGCATAATTTCTTTCTGAAGAAATAAAAAGCCTTTTTTCTGACGGATTTTCTGTCGGAAAAAAGGCTTTTTACTTTCGTATATTTCATCAAAAAGCCTTATCTCCCCTCTTAAAAGCCTTTTTTTTGCATATAAATATGATTTTTTCTCCGCAATCTCTTGACAATGATTTTCATTTTATCTATCACAGAAACATTACGTAGCGGCACAATATATTAACAGTGCCTCAACAAAAAATTATCTTTCGCTATGGAGAAAAACCATGACTAGTAGCCATGAAGAAAAATGCGGCTGCACTAATAATTCGTGCGCCAGTATTCTCAGCTTGCAAGTGGGGCAAAGTGCCACCATTTGTAATATTAAAGCCGGCAATGTTCTTGGTCGCCGTTTACGCGACATGGGATTGTCCACAGGTATGCAGCTTACCGTCACCAACCGAGCTCCGCTAGGTTGCCCCATTGTGGTTTCATTGGACGGTTACGAAATTTCTTTGCGTTGCGAAGAAGCTGCGCAAATATTTGTCGAAAAAGCATAACATCTTTCGAATTTTCAAATTTAATCAGCCCGTTCCCAAAGTTTTCTGCTTATAGAGTCTAAAAGCTCCATACAAGGCTTTTTTAGCCTTGGTGAAAATCCATAATGCTTATGTAATACCATTATATAAGCCGTATGCTTTTTTATTGATTATAAAGCAAAGAACGCTTTCGACGGCTATTAAGGGAGCACATATGTCCACCATCAATATTGCACTCCTTGGCAATCCCAACAGTGGGAAAACCACCCTCTTTAACTCTATCACCGGCGCCCATCGCCAAGTGGGTAACTATCCGGGCATTACGGTAGAAAAGCACACCTTAGCCTTTAAAGTAGGCTCTCAAGATGTGGCTCTGGTAGATTTGCCAGGCACATACTCGCTTTCAGCTTTCAGTGAAGAAGAAATGGTTGTGCGTCATATGCTCAATGACGAACGCCCCCAAGTTGCCATTGACGTAGTCAACGCCAGCGCCCTTGAGCGTAACCTTTATCTTGCTGTGCAACTCATGGAGCTAGAAATGCCCATGGTCATTGCCCTCAATATGATGGACGAAGCTGAAGCTAAAGGTTTACGCATTGATGTCAAAGCCTTATCCGCTGGTTTAGGTATTCCTGTTATCCCTTGCGTAGGCCGCTCTGGCAAAGGCGTTCCCGAATTATTACGCCACGCCATCACCGTCACTGAGCCCTCTGCCGTTACTCTTTCTTATGGGCCAGATATTGACCCCGTGCTTACCAGCATGACTGAGCGCATTAAAAATGAAAAATTTCTCAGCAAATACCCTGCTCGCTGGGTAGCTATCAAATATATTGAAGGCGACAGTGCCATCATGGCAGAAGGTACTGAGGCAAACGCTGTTTTCGGTGCCCAATTACACAATGAAGTGGACAAGTTAACTGAGCACCTTGCGCAAACTCTAGACGTTTCTCCCGAAGGCGTTATTGCTGATTACAGATACGGTTTTATTCATGGTTTACTTGCCAACGATGTGGTTACCCGCACTTCCGACTACCACACACGCAGCCCCATGACAGCCGCCATCGACTCCATATTGCTTAACCGTCTTTTTGGCCCTCTTGCCATGCTCGCCGTGCTTTGGTTTACCTATTGGTTTACCCTCAATCTTGGCGCCTATCCTCAAGGTTGGGTAGAAAATCTTTTCGGTTGGCTCAATGAAACCGCCACCAATCTTATTCCCGAAGGATTGTTACAATCCCTTATTGTTTCTGGTATCATTGACGGTGTAGGTGGTGTGCTCGGTTTTACTCCGCTTATTTTCTTCCTTTTCATCATCATTGCTATTTTAGAAGACTCTGGATACATGGCACGCGTAGCTCACTTACTCGATCGTGTGTTCCGTATTTTTGGTTTACAAGGCTGCTCCGTTATGCCTTTCATTGTTTCGGGCGGTATCTCTGGTGGTTGTGCCATCCCCGGCATCATGGCAGCGCGTACCTTACGTAACCCGCAAGAACGTCTTGCCACCATCCTCACTGCGCCGTTCATGTCTTGCGGTGCAAAAGTGCCCGTATTCCTGCTCCTCGTAGCGGCTTTCTTCCCCGAAGCACAGCAAACCTATATTTTATTCGCCCTCACCCTCACTGGTTGGGCCGCCGCCTTACTTGTTTCCTTAGCTTTGCGTAAAACCATCCTTAAAAGTGAAGCTACTCCTTTCGTATTAGAAATTCCCCCCTATCGTATGCCAACGCTACGCGGTGTTCTCATTCACGCATGGGAGCGCACTTGGATGTATATCAAAAAAGCTGGTACTGTTATTTTAGCTGTTTCTATAATCCTTTGGGCAGCCATGACCTTCCCTGAGCTTTCTGCTGATCAAATCAAACCTTTTGACGACAAGCGCGCCAGCATTGAGCAAACCATGCCTGAAGGCGAAGCACGTGACTCCGCCATACTCACCATTGACAGTGAGCAAGCCGAAGCAGCCTTAGTAAATTCTGTCGCTGGGCGTATTGGTGTAGCTTTAGAGCCTGTTATGGCTCCCGTCAATTTTGATTGGCGCATGAACATCGCTCTTCTTGCCGGTATTGCCGCCAAAGAAGTAGTCGTTTCCACTCTCGGCACAGCCTACTCTCTCGGTGAAGTAGACCCCGAAGACGCCACCAGTCTTGGAGAAAAGTTACAAGCTGACCCCAACTGGAATATGCCTTTGGCCGTCGCCTTCATGCTTTTTGTATTACTGTACGCCCCTTGCTTTGTGGCAGTAGCCGTACTTATGCGTGAAGCAGGTTCTTGGAAGTGGGCAGTATTCTCCATAGTAGGTAACACCCTCTTTGCTTATTGTGTTGCCACAGCCGCCTATCATATCTTACGTGCTGTAGCTGTATAGTTAGTTTTAGTCTTTAATCTTTAATTGTTAGTTTTATTTTAGTTTTTTCTTTATGAGGGGGAGAGGGGAAAC
>CAYJFR010000249.1:0-3040 GCA_964369335.1 uncultured Desulfovibrionaceae bacterium
TGACTGGACCAAAACCAGTTGCCTTACCGCTTGGCGACACCCCTGCATATTATAACGGTGCTATGAACACCCTACACTGTGTACGTGAGAACTTTTCAGCCAGACGCTTTGCTTCTGCTTGAGTTGAGAAGATTCCTACTATAGAAGAACCACTTCCGCTCATGCTTGTCAAAAGCGCTCCGTTGTCTAGCAACTCTTGCTTGAGTTGTGCCAACTCCGGATGGGCTGTAAAAATCACAGATTCAAAGTCGTTACCAACTTCTTGGTAGAGCTCAAGAAGTTCTTGAATCTCACCCCGATGGTCTCCGCCAGTCCTGTGACCCGCGTCTCGACCCTCTCTCTGCGTGTTTTCGTGCCCCGCACCAGTGAAGAGAGTTCTATAGTCGAGAGGCGATTTTGTCAACAACTTTTTTGAAAAAGATGTATTTTTTTCTTCATCAATTTTTTTGTATGCCCAAGGTGTTGAAATATATACATTTGGACAGATGACCAGTGCATAGCCTAAAGGGGGCATAGTGGGGAGTATTTGCAATATTTCCCCAATACCTTGTACGCGTGCAGGCTTGTTATACAAAAAAAAGGGCACATCGGCGCCAACGCTCAAGGCCGCTTCGTGCAAAACTTGCGTGGATAAGGGCTTTTGTGCGTGCTCATTACACCACAAAAGTACGTTGGCAGCGTCACTACTTCCCCCGCCAAGCCCTGCGCCGTGGGGGATATTTTTGATAAGTTGCACATGCACCTTGGCAAAATCTTCTTGCAATACACCGCCCGCCTTTTGAAAGGCGTCAAAAGCTTTGGTAAGCGTATTGTTTTTTGTGTTGATGTCTTTAAGCTGACAGCTCATGCTCAAAGACATAGAAGCGCTTTTTTGCGCAGAAAAAATCAGTGTGTCGTACGGCGCGGACAAGGGCCAAAAGATGGAATCAAGAGTGTGATATCCATCTTCACGCACGCCGGTGATGCTGAGGCATAAATTGACCTTGCAACCGGCGTGGCGTGTTTGTGTGAAAGAATTTTCTTGTGTATTGTGCATACAACTACAGAGTTTCCACCGTTAAATGTGTGTTGGTGAAGACGCAAATTTCTGCGGCAATGCTCATGGAATGGCGCACTACATCTTCTGCGCTGAGATCTTCCTTAGTATGACGCATTAAAGCACGGGCGGCAGAAAGGGCATAGGCACCGCCGCTTCCAATGGCGGCTACGCCATCGTCAGGTTCAATGACGTCACCGTTACCAGAAAGCAGTAAAATATGGTCATTATCGGCAAGAAG
Organism: uncultured Desulfovibrionaceae bacterium; assembly: GCA_964369335.1. Taxonomy (GTDB): domain Bacteria; phylum Desulfobacterota; class Desulfovibrionia; order Desulfovibrionales; family Desulfovibrionaceae; genus CAYJAD01. The sequence goes on from CAYJFR010000249.1 coordinate 1,278, forward strand.
CAACATAGCCTCTAAGCGGCGTAAATATTTATCTTTACGCCATTCTTTGGTCATTTCTACAGCGGCACGTACTAAATTGCCGCGCGATTCTTCGAGCTTGGCTTCAAACAGCTCAAACAGTGTGAAAGCGTCAGCGGTAGCCCCTGCAAATCCTGCCAGAATTTTTCCTTTATATAAGCGACGAATTTTGCACGCGCCGTGCTTCATAACAATACTTTGTCCAAGGGTTACTTGTCCGTCACCGCCAATGGCCACTTGACCATTGTGACGCACCGCTAAAATGGTGGTAGCATGTGCTTGTTGCATATTAAAATCCTTCTTCCCAAATTTCTTTGCGCTCTTCATAGAGCGTGTTAAAGCGTTGTAGTTTTTGTTTTTCATCTGTTGAACGAGCAAAGCTTTGAGCTTTATCTCTGTATTGCTTAGTTTTTTTCTTGTCATTGCTGTAAAGAGCGCCATAAGCAAGATGTATATAAGCTAAAAAATTGTTGCCGCTTGTGCCTAAAGAGCGCCCTAAGGCCGCGTGTACTTCTGCGTCATAAGGTAAGGTGCGCAACACGTCTTGATAGTACAGAGTAGCCTTTTGTGCTTGCCCTGTGGCGTCTAAGAGGCGCCCATAGAAAAATTGTGCCATATAATCTCTGGAGTCAAGGCGCATGGCTTCACGTAGTAAAGCATCAGCTCTTTGGGTATCTCCTTTTCTATAGTGAAAAGTTCCAGCTTCACGTAGTACTAAAGGATCTTTAGGCGCTACGGCAAGAGCTTTGTCAAAGACTTTGCTTGCCTCTTGTACTTTATTTTCACGCGCCAAAATCATGGCAGCCGCCATAAGAGACAAGCCGTCTTTTTTTCCTGCAAAGCGATGCGTTCCCGCTTGTATAGAGCCGTAACGCCCCCACAAAAGGGTTTGCACCCTTTGAAAGCGTCTATTGTCTACCTTACGTGCGTTGTGGGATGCAGGGCTTGTTTGCGCTTTAGCAATAACACTGGTTATACGCGAGTTGATTTCAGGGTGTGTAGACAGATAGGTAGGCACATTGCCGCCGCCTGTTAAAAAGCTTTTTTCACTGATTTTCTTAAAGCCGCCTGCCATACCTAAGGGAGGGTAGCCCGCCGCCACAAGGTACTGATAGCCGATGTCGTCGGCGTCGGTTTCGTCAATGCGGCTGTAATTGAGCATGGCAGATTGTCCCGCGCCTAAAGCGCCTGCCGCCAGTACAGCACCTCCTTCGCTACCACCAGCGGCAATGCCCGCTACGGCTAAAAGCAAGGACGCCAGCGTGAGATATTTACCGCGTTCTATACGTCCTGCCACATGGCGCTGGGTGACGTGTGCCATTTCGTGGGCAATAATACCCGCCAGTTCTGCTTCATTGTCTAGTTGCATCATAAGCCCTGTAAACACAAAAATATGCCCACCAGGTACAGCAAAGGCGTTCAGTGCATTGTGTAAAACAACGCCAGAGGTAAATTCAAAAGGCTGGGGCGGTATAACGGCGCTGATTCTGTCCACAATACTACGCACATATAAGCTCACTTCTGGGTCTTCTACTAAGGGTAATTTGGAGCGGATAAGCACTTCAAATTTACGCCCCATTTCTTTCTCATCGGCAATGCCAAATTCACCAAGTCCAAGAAAGGCTTGGGCTGGAACTACAAAAATCTGCAAAAATAATATGCAGCATAGCATGATGCCAGCGACACTTTTACGTATATAAGGCATGGTATACCTCGTAGTTTTGTTTTTTTTATGGGGGAAGGGG
>CAYJFR010000250.1:0-3012 GCA_964369335.1 uncultured Desulfovibrionaceae bacterium
TTGAATTGTTTGTGGCGCTGCGATATTTATTTTCGCGGCGCAAACAAACATTCATATATATCATCTCCATCATGTCTATTTTAGGCGTGGCTTTGGGGGTGGGGGCTTTGGTAGTGGTTTTAGGCGTGTATAACGGTTTTTCCACCGACATTCGCGACAAAATTCTTGGCGCCAATGCTCACGCCATTATCATGTCCTATATACCAGACGCTTTAGACGACACGCAAAGGGTCACGGATACAGCGCTCAAAACCTCTGGCGTAAAAGGGGCAACCCCTTTTATTTATACAGAAGTTATGCTCTCTGCCCCTGGTGGGGTTAAAGGGCTTATCTTACGTGGTATTGATCCTCAAACGGCGCCTAAGGTATTGTCTATTCTCAATAATATGCTTTTAGGCTCAGTGGAATCCTTGCAAATGCCCAAGGATCATGTGGGCGCGCCGGGTATTGTTATTGGGCATGAACTTGCCAAAAGGCTTGCCCTTGGCATAGGCAGTCGTGTGAATCTGCTTTCCGCTTCAGGTGAAGCTTCTGCCAGAGGTTTCACGCCCAAAATTCGCCCTTTCACCGTGGTGGGCGTGTTTGAAACGGGCATGTTTGAATATGACGCCTCATTAGCCTTTGTGACTCTTGAATCAGCGCGTAAAGTCTTAGGCGTTCCAGAAAAGCGTATCACAGGCATTGAGCTTGTGGTGGACGATGTGTATCAAGCTGATGTGGTGGCGCAAGAAGTACAAACAAGCCTTGGCTCACCCTTTTATGTGCGCCATTGGATGGAGATGAATGCTAATCTTTTTGCGGCGTTAAAGCTTGAAAAAGTGGGCATGTTTATTTTGCTGACTATGGTTGTACTTATCGGCTCTTTTTCCATTGTGGCTACTTTGGTTATGCTTGTTATGGAAAAAACTCGCGATATAGCCATTTTAATGTCTATGGGCGCCACACAAGGTATGATCAGACGCATTTTTATACTTCAAGGTACGCTTATTGGTGTTTTTGGCACATTGCTAGGTTATGCTTTAGGCTTGAGTGTGGCTTTTTTACTGAAAAAATATCAATTTATAAAATTGCCGCAAGGGGTTTATACTATAGACCATTTACCCATATTATTGACGTGGTCTGACACTTTACTTGTGGGCGCCGCCGCCATGTTGCTCTGCTTTTTGGCGACTATTTACCCAGCCAGACAAGCGGCGCGATTAGAACCTGCTGAGGCTTTGCGCTATGAGTGATAGTAAAATTTTATATTCTCTCGAAAATATTTCTAAGCGCTTTAAAGATTCTAAAGAAAGTCTAGAGATTTTCAAAGATATCAATCTTATAGTTCATGCTGGAGAGGCTCTTTCCATAGTGGGCGCTTCGGGTTCTGGCAAATCTACCCTATTGCATCTTATGGGACTTCTTGATATTCCTACCGAGGGTAGTTTATTATTTGATGGAAAAGACGTGAATTCTTTGTCCTTACAAGCTAAGGCAAAGTTGCGTAGTACGTCCATCGGATTTGTCTTTCAGTTTCACCACCTCTTGCCGGAATTTTCTACGGTGGAAAACGTGGCCATGCAAGCTATCATTGCGGGCATGTCGCGCGGGGAGGCTTTGCGTGAAGCGAAAGAAATGCTCGAAAGAGTGGGACTTGGTGAGCGAATACATCATAGAGTCACCACCCTTTCTGGTGGAGAGCGTCAGCGTGCTGCCATTGCGCGTGCTGTGCTCATGAAACCGCGTGTGCTTTTGGCAGACGAACCCACAGGTAATTTAGATACTGTAGCAGGGGCTCATATTGGGCAGTTGTTATTGAGATTAAATGATGAACTAGGTATGACCCTTGTGGTTGTAACTCACAATAATGAATTGGCAGCTAGTATGCAGCGAAGCTTAGAACTTCGAGCGGGAGTGTTGTATGAAAAAACTTGTGCTTAAATGTGCGCTACTCTTAGGAGTGGTCTTTTCGGTTCAAGCCACAGATGTGGCTCACGCCGCATCAAAGGTATTGATTTTGCCTTATCAAGTCAATGCCGGTGAGGACATGGGGTCTCTCAAGCAAGATGTGCCTAATCTTGTGGCAGAACGCTTGCGTAAATCAGGTATGACTGTTGTTTCTGGTCAAGAAGTACAGACCTTGCTTAAAGCGCAAAATGTGGAAGATGTAGACATCTTAACAGCGCGCAAGCTTGGCGAAGCCGCCGGCGTTAATGCTGTTGTTTATGGTGTCTTCAATCAGTTGGGTAACGGCTTCTCTCTTGATTCGCGTATTGTGCCCATTACCAGTAGCCAAGCTCCCGACATCGTGACCCTGCAAAAAAATAGCATGGTAGAGCTTGCCGGCGCTGCGGACACCTTGGCAGTACGCGTATCTGGTGTGGTTCAACAATCCAGCGCCCCTGTACGCCCTGCTACAGCCATGCCTACTTTGAGTGGTGAGCCTGTGAAAAAAGGTGCCATTACCGAAGTTAAGGTAGAAGGTCTTCGTATTATGGATCCAGACGCTGTGCTTATGCGTCTTTCCATCCGTCGCGGCGACTTCCCCGATGAAATTGCTATCAACGAAGAAGTGAAGCGTATTTGGGATATGGGCTATTTCAGCGATGTTAAAGCTCGTATGGACGGACAAGCCCTTGTGTTCAGCGTTGTAGAAAAGCCAAGAATTGACGAAATTCAAGTGCAAGGCTCCGACGAAGTGGACGAAGAAGACATTCTTGCTGCCATGAGCACCAAGACTGGTTCTGTTCTCAACGATAGAATGCTTGCCGACGATATTCAAAGAGTCACAGAGTTGTACCGTAAAGAAGGGTATTACTTAGCCGACGTAAAACACCAAGTTATTCCCCGCTCTAATGGTGCTGGTGCGCGCTTAGTTCTCACCGTTTCTGAAGGCGACGAACTGTATATTTCTGAAGTAAAAATCAATGGTTTGAGTGAACTTGACCAAGATGATATTGAAGACTATATGGCTTTACATCCACGTAGCATCATTTCTTGGATCACCGGCACAGGCGTTCTTGAAGAAGAATA
>CAYJFR010000251.1:0-2988 GCA_964369335.1 uncultured Desulfovibrionaceae bacterium
TGTTTTTTCCCGTTGCAGGCATAGAAGTAAACCCTTTCGTTCCTCCTATTGTGGCATTTCTTATTTCCTTCATAGCCTCTATGGGGGGGATTTCTGGAGCGTTTATTCTGTTACCTTTCCAGATGTCCGTACTTGGTTATACACACCCTTCGGTAAGCGCCACCAATCAATTCTTTAATATTATCGCCATCCCCAGCGGTGTATATCGTTACTGGAAAGAAGGTCGCCTTGTATGGCCTTTAGTATGGATTGTGGTGCTTGGCACTTTACCTGGTGTTTTTATCGGCGCCATAATACGCGTTTTATATTTACCCGATGCAACAAATTTTAAGCTTTTTGCGGCGGCGGTACTGCTCTATATTGGTGCAAAAATGCTTTTAGACATGCGTAAAAAAAAGCCAAACAAGGGCATACAAGGGGGAGCACAAGAAAAAAGTTTGCAAGATTTGCAAAAAAACGCACCACATGATGTGGAATATAAAGTGTCGGAAGTTATAAGCTTAACTGTGCGCACCTTGCATTTTCGTTTTTATGATATGGAATATAAAATAAATTTGTGGGGTATTTTTTCTTTAAGCTTTATAGTGGGTATTGTGGGCGGTATTTACGGCATAGGCGGCGGAGCTATAATAGCGCCTTTCTTTATAACGTATTTTGGTTTGCCCATTTACATTGTAGCAGGAGCTACTTTATTGGGTACTTTTGTTACTTCCATAGGCGGCGTTGCTTTTTATCAAGCTATTGCCCCTTTTTATCCTGAATTTTCAGTGGCTCCTGACATACTTTTAGGCCTGCTTTTTGGCATTGGCGGAGCTTTAGGCATGTATTTGGGTGCTCGTTGCCAAAAATTCGTACCTGCCAAACTTATTAAATATATCTTGATAGGTTGTTTACTTCTCACAGCGTGTAAATATATGTTAGATTTTTTACATACAGTGTAAACATATTCTACAAAATACATTTCTAATATATTAATATAAAAGGAAAAAATATATGGAAAAGGTCACTATTTTATGGACAAACCCACACCCTGACTTAGCACAAACTATGGTATTTATGTACGGAATAAATGCCAAGAAACAAGGGTGGTTTCATGAGGTAAATATTATTATTTGGGGACCAACTGCAAAGCTTGTGGCTGAAGATGAAACGGTACAAGACGAAATAAGAAAGGCTCAAGAAGTTGGTGTGAAAGTTTTAGCTTGTTCGTCTTGTGCTTCCATGTATGGAGTTGTTGAAAAATTACAAAGCTTTGGGATTGATGTGCGTGGTATGGGCACACCACTTACCAATATTTTGAAAAGCAATGAAAAGCTTATAACAATTTAAAAAATAAGAAATAATTCTTTGCTTACGTAGGGAGTTTATATAATAAAAGCTCTCTCAAAATACGCTCTGGCGCAATCATGAGAGAGCTTCTCAACATACATAACAAGCTCATGCCGCAAAGGACACTTTTTCAATCACTGTTATATACTTTGATAAATAGGTACAATAGTCATCATAGCAAAGACAAAAGCTAAAATCAGTGTGGGCTTATGGCGTAAAGGATGTTCACTGCGCATAACCAAAGTCCACAAAATACCGGGGATACTCCAAAGCAAGAGGAATAAACAAGAATGAATGAAGTCTGGACTGGAAAGGTAATTTTCCTGTTGTACGAGATTCATCCATTGAATGGCCGTGGTCGCCATTAAAATAAGCCAGTACAAAAGCCAGCCATTACGCGCCCAAGAAGCGCACCACGGTAACATTTGCGCATAATAATCACGCCCAAAATCATCGCGATGACGACGCAACAACAACCAAATACACGCTAAACCGCCTGCCAAAGCAAAAGCTAAAGGCAAGACATAAGGCGCACCGTTCCAAAAAGTCGCCTCTAAGCTGGGTATAAAAAAGTTTTCTGAACGCGTAGCATACGGCACACCAGAAGCAAGGGCTGTGTCTGCACTCATAATACTGAGCGCGTCAAAAAGCGCCATGCCATACCATGTGCTAGATACCAATGCCAGACATTGCACGGCAACACGATGCGTTTTCCACTTATTCCATAATTTAAAGAAAGCCGTTAAGCATATACTTGCCAGCAATAAAAGCCCCGTAGCGTACACATGCGCCTGCAAATACACACTTTGTGCAACGGGCTCCCATACAGCTTTTTGGAAAATATTTTGTAAAAGCGCACCGTCTGCCATATGGCTAAAAAAGGCTTTTATGTCCATACTTTGCCCATCAAGAAAATGCATAGGCAAAAAAGGTAGTATAGAGGGGCTCAAACTTTTCCAAAGTGGGTAAAAGCTTGCAAGCGTGATAATCCATCCTAAAATAAGCGCTAAGACTGTGACTTGCTTTGCGCACTTAGCATAGGAAGACCTCTGGCGTATAAGTGACAAAGTCTGTCCACCAATGCCCATTAAAGGCAGCGCTACTACAGCCAAAAAAGATAAAGAAAACAAAACAATAAGAGACAGTTCCCCTATCTCTTGCCAAGGTATAGTCGTAAAATCCATGAATATAATTCTCCTCGTGGTGTGGCATAGTAGTGCCTTAATTTGTCAGCAAGTGCAAGATGTCTTGAAAAAAATTACGAAGTAAGGCATAAGAAAGAGGTCTTTAGGTGAACGTTGAGACCAAAGGGAGTAACCATGAAAAAGCAGGCAAAAAAAATGAATGGAAAGACCATCAAAACACTGAGCGCCCTTGCTCTTTTGGGCGCACTGTGCGGCGGCTGTAGTGCAAAAAACACCGATGAAGCTCTTATGGAAACCCAGAATAATGTGTCTGAAATGGGGCATCGTGTAGAAGTTATTGAAGGGCGCGTCCAAGCTTTAGGACAAGAAGTACACGCCTCTCAAGACCGCGTCTATGATGTCTACTCCAAAAGCGGCAAAAAAACAGGCATGGTAGCACGCCCCGGCGCTGTCACAGAAAAGCCTGTGGCAAATGCCAGCCCTGTAAGCAATACCCCTGCTCCTAGGTCTATGC
>CAYJFR010000252.1:0-2978 GCA_964369335.1 uncultured Desulfovibrionaceae bacterium
AATGAAACCAAAGACGGGCTTGGGATAGTTGGTTTCTTTGATGTAAGCGGCGGCTTTTTCTTCATTGTCACCACCGATTTCGCCTAAGATGCATACAGCTTCTGTTTGCGGGTCATCACGGAAGAGCTTGAGCAAATCAATGAATTTCAAACCGGGAACAGGGTCACCACCCATGCCAATAACGGTACTTTGCCCTAAACCAGCATTGGTGAGCTGAAAAACAGCTTCATAGGTCAAGGTTCCAGAACGGCTGATGAGACCTATATTGCCTTGCTTGTGAATATAACCTGGCTGAATACCGATTTTGCACTTTCCAGGACTGATAAGGCCGGGGCAGTTGGGACCAATAAGCTTAGTTCCTTTGGCATTAAGATAGGACTTAGCGCGCACCATATCAAGGACGGGCACGTGCTCGGTAATGATAATTACAAGCTCAATGCCTGCGTCAGCGGCTTCGCAAGCACCGTCGGCGCAACCTGTGGCAGGTACAAAGATGACAGAGGTATTGGCACCGGTTTTTTCTACGGCTTCTTGAACGGTGTTAAAAATGGGCACGCCCAACACTTTTTGACCGCCTTTACCAGGGGTAACGCCTGCCACGATGTTGGTTCCATATTCAAGCATTTTTTGCCCGTGGAACTGCCCTTCACGACCTGTGAGACCTTGCACTACGACACGGGTGTTTTCATCAATAAGAATACTCATGCGTTTTTCCTTATGCGTGTTTTGTCAGTTGGGCAATTTTTTGAGCGGCGGTGGCCATGGAATCGGCAGTGATAATATTCACACCGCTTTCACTGAGAATTTGCCGCGCCGCGTCCACATTGGTTCCTTCCATACGAACCACAATGGGAAGCTGCACGTGTAATTCTTTGACAGCCTGCACAAGACCTTCTGCCACAATATCGCAACGTAAAATGCCGCCAAAAATATTGATAAGAATACCACGTACATTGGCGTCGGAAAGCATGACTTCTAAACCTTTTTTCACCATTTCCACATTGGCGCCGCCGCCAGCGTCAAGGAAGTTGGCAGGCTCGGCACCTGCTTGCTTAATGGCGTCCATGGTTGCCATGGCAAGACCTGCACCGTTGACCATAGTGCCTACGTAGCCGTTGAGGCGTACATAGTTGACGCCAAGCTGGGCGGCTTTAAGCTCTAAGGGGTCGGCTTCGTCAGGGTCTTCAAGGGCTTGAATATCGGGATGACGCTTGAGGGCACTTTCGTCAAAATTCATTTTGGCATCAAGAGCCACAATATTTCCCTCTGTGTCAATGGCAAGAGGGTTAATTTCTACTTGGGTGGCGTCTTTTTCTACGCAAAGGCGCACAATATTGGTGATAAGGCTGACACCTTGCCCCACTTGAGCTGGTGTGAGGTCACAACCAAAGAGTAATTGGCGTGCTTGGAAAGGCCAGATAGTATGCGAACCGTCAAGGCGGGTGGTGAAGATGCGCTCGGGATTTTTTTCCGCCACTTCTTCAATGTCCATACCGCCGTCAGGGGAGGCCATGACGGTGAGGCATTCTGCACCGCGGTCGAGCACAACAGCTAAGTACAGCTCACGGGCAATACTTGTTCCTTGTTCTACCCAGACTTTTTTTACAAGCTGTCCTTGAGGGCCAGTTTGATGGGTGACAAGCTGCATACCTAAGATGGCGCTGGCGGCTGCTTCTACCTCTTCCATGCTTTTGCACACTTTTACACCGCCGCCTTTACCGCGTCCGCCGGCATGAATTTGTGCTTTCACAACCCAAATAGGGCCGGGCAAGCCTTTGGCTACGGCAAGAGCCTCAGCCACAGTAGCTGCCACGCCTCCTTGAGGAGTAGCAATGTTATAACTGGCGAGAAGCTCTTTAGCTTGATACTCATGTATGTTCATACGACCAACCTATGTTCTGCTTGAGGATGAAAAGGCATTGCGAAGTGTTTTTTCTCCGCAATGCCTGAGCTACGAAAGCCTTTAGTCCACTAACGGTGTGGCAAGCTCTACACCAAGATGTAAAGCTTTTTTATTATTTTCATGGAAAACGGCAGGGAAGCGAGCTTCAAGGACGCTTTCACAGTGTTCAACTTTCACAACGTGTGTGAGCGTGATGAGGGCACCAAGAACAACAACGTTGAAGGCTTGGGCTTTGCCAAGAGTGTCCATAACGGCTTGATACATGGGTAAGGGTTTACGCAAGGCGTCTACGCGTGGGTCCACATGTACAAGGTCACTGTCATAAAGATACAAACCACCGGGGCGAATGAGCGGAAGATATTTGCTCATAGCCTCGTTGGTAAGGGCTACTAAATAGCTAGGTTCATTGACTTTAGGGTTGTAAATAGGGCCGCTAGAGATGATAACATCAGAGCGCGTGGCACCGCCGCGAGCTTCAGGGCCATAAGACTGCGATTGTAGGGCATTATATCCGCCATAAATGGCGGCAGCTTCAGCTAAAAGGATAGCCAAGGAAATAACGCCCTGCCCACCCGAACCAGACATTAAAAAGCGATGTGTTTCCATATGTTACCCCTGAGCCTTTTGAATAAGTTTTGCGTATTCTGCGCAGTATTCTGGTCTTTCTTCCTGACGAAAAATACCGCGTGAGATTAAGCTTGGGTTTTCTTCCAATTTCTTGGAACCTAAGGGAGCTGTGCCGTCACGATAGCTTTCCATAAGCTCCACTGCACCGCCGATTTTGTTTTTTCTGCCAAAATATGTGGGGCATTGGGACATGATTTCAATGACAGCAATACCTTTGTGCTCCATACCTTTTTTGATGAGTGAAATACACTCTTTAGCATGGAAAGTTGTACTGCGCGCCACAAAAGTGGCACCAGCGCCTAAAGCTAATTGCACCGTGTCAAAACAAGGGTCAATGCTTCGATAAGGGGCTGTGGTGGCAAGAATACCTTCGCCAGAAAGGGGAGAATATTGTCCGCCAGTCATGCCATAAATGCCGTTATTTACGATAATTGCAACAATGTTTTCA
>CAYJFR010000253.1:0-2974 GCA_964369335.1 uncultured Desulfovibrionaceae bacterium
GTGGTTAACGACCAAAGACATAATGTACCTCCTTGAAAGGTTTAAGCTGTACTTTGCTTATAGCAATCGGTGTGCCAAAATATATTTTTAAATATATTATAGTATGTTACGTTTTTGTAATTTACGCTAGGAAAAAAATGTAGCGTGTAGGGAACGTTTTTTTGACGCTGAAAGGGAAGACTTTTCCTCTTTGATTCTTTGGCAAAACTGTAGCAGGTATATATAAAGAGGATGGGGAGGGATGAAAAATTTGCTTACCTAGAAGCGTTATCTTAACGCTTGCCAATTGAGCTAAAAATACTTACTCTCTCTTTTCGCTTATGCGCCTTGGTAGAACACCTTGTATACACATGACGGTGTGCCTTTATTGGCTAGGTGGCACGGAAAAACATATATTACTGCGGTATTTCTTCTGCTATGTTTGGAAAGTGTCAAAGAAATGAATATTCCTTAGTTATTTATACCGTTATTGTTATGACAAGATGCTTGAAAGCAAGTGCTGCGTAAGTCCACCTACAGCACGGTGGTAAATGTGGCTGAGAAATTTCTCTTATAAGGATATTTATGACTGTTGAGCATACTCCTGACAGCGATGCTGCGCTTGCACAAGCGCCTAAAAAGACCCGCCGTACCACAACAAAAACGGCTACTCGTACAAGAAAAACCCCTGCTACAGTTTCTCCTCCCTCTTCGGACGAAGCTACAGCAATGCCTACTGGTGAAAAGAAAAAAGCACCTACTAGGCGTCCTCGGAAAAAAAATCCTCCTTCACCCCCACAAAGTACTTCTTCTGACGATGCGCGTGAGGCAACTACAGCTGTAGAACTTTCTATAGAATCTGTTGCTGTGTCTTCCAAGGAACAGGCAAAAAATAGTGAGGAAAAGCCCGTTAAACCGCGTGTGGCTCGCGGTAAAAGAACCAGCACCAAAACGGCTGTATCTAAGAAAAGCGTAGGTGAGAAAAGCGTAGGCGAGAAAAGTACAGCTGACAGTGCTGTACAAGCCCTAAGTGAAGGAATACAGGAAGAAAAGCCTTCAGGTGCCAAGCGCGGACGTGGGCGTGCTAAAAAAACTATTGTAGAAAGTGTAGAAAAATCTAAAGTTGAAAAGCTTGAAACTGCAACACAGACACCTATGGCATTAGAGCTTTCTTTGCCTACCCCCATTTTGCCTGACCCCATAAAGCCTGCACCAGAAATAAGTACGGTGGTGGCAGAACCACAAAGCGCGGGCATAGAGCGTGCTGTTTCGGAAGTTCCGGATATTCGTGAAGAAAGAAAAGCTCGCCGTCCACGTCGTGTTACGCGCGTCAAGAATCTTGAAAGTGCTAAGGCTGAGGCCGAATCTTTAACTGAGCTTGAAAGTGAAGACCTAGCTTATGACGCCGATATAGACACCATTATTGCTGAAGATACTGAGCAAAGCGGGGATGATGTGGGCTCTAAAAGTCGCCGTGGGCGTCGTGGTGGGCGTGGCAAGCGTGGGAAAAAGCGTAATCTTGTGGCAGCCGCTGTGGAAGCCGCTGCTTACGATGATATGGACGACGAAGATGACGCGCTTTTACAAGATAAGAAGAGCGCGGCGCTTGCTAAGGGCGGAACTTCTTTGGGTGAGGGCAAGCCTGGGCGAGCTCGCACAGCAGTGCCTAAAAAAGCCGTAGAAGTGGCACAGCGCAAGATGTTTATTTCCATGGTTCAAGGGGAACAAGTAGAAGTTGCCTTGGTGGAAAATGGTATTATTCATGAGTATTACCTTGAAATGTTGCATCAGGTGAAAACCAAGGGCAATATTTATAAGGGTGTTGTGAATAATATTGACGCTAATTTACAAGCGGCTTTTGTTAACTATGGCGCCAATAAAAATGGATTTTTGCAAATAGATGAAATTCATCCCGAATATTATCAAGCGCATCATGAAGTTGCCAAGGGGAAAAAGTTTCCACCCATTCAAAAAATCATTAAGCCTGGGCAAGAAATTCTTGTGCAGGTGGTTAAAGAGCCTACAGGTAATAAAGGCGCTTTTTTAACCACATGGCTTTCTTTGCCAGGGCGCTTTTTGGTATTGACGCCTGGTCAAGAGCAAATTGGCGTTTCGCGTAAAGTGGAAAGTGATGAAGAACGTGTGCGTTTGCGTGAAATGATGACAGGTATTGAGCCAGGGGCTGGGCTGGGCGTTATTGTGCGTACAGTCAGCGCCGGCACGTCAAAAACCACCTTGAAAAGCGATTTGCAATATTTAAAGCGCGTGTGGCGAGAAATTCGCAAGCGCGGTGTCAGTGATACCGCCCCTATGCTGCTGTATAGGGAATCTGGTCTTGCAGAGCGCGCCATTCGTGACTATTTGACCGACGATGTGACAGAAGTTTGGGTAGACAATTTGGAAGTGGCAGACCGTTTGCGCGAAACAGTTTCCTTGCTCTTTCCGCGTAAAAAAGAACTTATCCGTATGCATGCAGATGTGCGCCAAACCCTTTGGGAGCGCTTTAACATGCAACGCCAGTTGGAACAAATTTATGCGCGTGAAGTGATCTTACCTTCGGGAGGGCGTCTTGTTTTTGACCAAACAGAAGCTCTTATGGCCATTGATATTAACTCTGGTAAAATTTCTGGTAAGGGAAATTTTGAGTCTATGGCGCTTAAAACCAACCTTGAAGCTGCTGAAGCCATTGCACGGCATTTGAAATTACGTGATATTGGCGGACAGGTTGTTGTGGACTTCATCGAAATGCGTGACAAGAGTCATGTGCGTGAAGTGGAAAAAACTTTACGTAATGCCATGAAAAACGACAGAGCAAGGCATGATGTGGCGCGTATTTCTTCTTTTGGTTTGCTTGAAATAGTGCGCCAACGTACTGGGTCGTCAGCTCTTGCCATTTCTATGGAGCCGTGCCCCCATTGTCGAGGTACAGGCGTGCGTCGTAATTTAGAGTGGCAGGCATTGCAAGCGCTGTGTGAAATAGAGCGTAAAGGGCGCT
>CAYJFR010000254.1:0-2972 GCA_964369335.1 uncultured Desulfovibrionaceae bacterium
CGCGACCTTCATTTTCTGCCGTGCGTCTTGCTGCCACAATAATTTGCTCAGCTTGACGTTCTGCCTCTTCGATGATGGCCTTTTTACCAGCCTCAGCTTGCACCTTGCTCTCTTCAAGAATGGCGGCGCGTTCCTCGGCAAGATTAGCAATGGATGCTTCAATCTTGGCAAGGTTTTTGCGTGCTTCTTCTCGACGAACGTCAAGGTCATCAAGCTCTTGGCGAATACCCTCACGACGTCCCGTGAAAAAATCGCCGATTTTCTTACCGCCGACTTTCCACAAGATACCCACGAAGATAACTAAGTTTAGCACTCGCCAAGCAAAGTTGTCCCAAGGGAGTTCACCCTCTGCGGCAAAGGCTGTGCTTGCACTTAGCATCACCAGGGCCAAGGCTATCCCTACACTTTTACTTTTGCTCAATGTCAACCCCCTTATAATACGGATATGACGTCTAAACAAATAAACCATAACACGCAAAAAAGCGTGTTAACCCATGACGCGTACGGCAAGCTTGTTAGCTAAGGTGCTAACTTGCTTTTTGAGTTCTACAAGCGTGGCGTCTGCTTCTACACGGAAGGCTTCTTGCGCTTTAGCAAGTTCAGCTTGCGCTGTTCTTCCAGCTTCGCTTACAATCTCTTGCTGTTTTTGAGCACCCTCATGACGTGCGGCATCACGCAAAGCAGAACCTTCTTGTCTTGCGCGCGCTAAATCGGCCTGATACGCCTCAAGGCGCTCAGTAGCTTCACGTTCAAAGCCCTCCGCATCACCTACAAGACCGTCAATTTTATCGCGACGTTCTTGCAAAATAGAGCGAATGGGCTTTATGAGAAGTGCATTCAACACATAGAGAGCAATGAAGAAATTCACCATTTGAATTAACACGGTGATGTTAAGATCAAGCATTACACCCTCCTCAATAAAGTGAAAATAAATGTGAATAATTTCCTATTCTCTTGCTTTAATTATAACAAAAGCAACAGAATGTCAAAGCCTATCCCCCAAGAGAATAGAAATTACATGATATAAAGCAGTAAGGTTTTGTTTACTTTTTCACTGCACAAAAAAATAGTATAGTATTTTTTACACGAAGAATCTAGCCCTTAGGCTTTTCTGCACTTCCTTTCATGTCTATTTGCCCTTGAATACGACCGCCTTCTTCCATGATAAGGCTAGGGGTGTGTACTGTGCCTTCCACATTGCCGCCCTTATAAATAGTCACAAGGCGTCCTGCAAAGATTTCGCCCACCAATTTACCTGTAAGCATAAGCTCCCCTACACGCACTTCGCCTGTAATGACAGCGTCCTTACCTACAATAAGCGAGCCTTCGCTGGTAATATGCCCTGAAAAAGTTCCATCAATGCGTACAGAGCCCTTGAAAGAAAGCTTACCTTCATACACAGTACCCGCGCCTAAAAAAGCATTAATTTCGTCTTTACCCACAGCAAACCGTCCTTTTTTATATGATATATGGTATAAATCTAATTTTTAAACATAAATCTACGCATGGAAACATTGAGCACTAAGCCCAAGAGCAGACAGTTTACAAGCATGGAAGAGCCGCCATAGGACATAAAGGGTAAAGGAATACCCACCACAGGCATAAGCCCTATAACCATGCCCATATTAATAACTATCTGCCAAAAAAAGTAAAAGAAAACGCCCACACATAATAAACTGCCAAAGCGGTCTTTTGCTTTAACTACTGTAGCATATATAGACAATAAAAAGAGACAGTACAAGAAAATAAGCGCCACACAGCCCACAAAACCCCATTCCTCGGCAAAGACCGCAATAACAAAGTCTGAATGGCGTTCTGGCACAAAGCGCAACTGACTTTGTGTGCCCTCAAAAAAACCTTTTCCCCAAATCTGACCCGAACCAATGGCGATTTGCGATTGCGTAATGTGATAGCCTGCGCCGCGCGGATCATCGCCGGGATTCAAAAAGGTCAGCACCCTTTGACGCTGATAATCCTTCATACCCACAAACCACATAAAAGCCACTACAAAGGGAAACAGTAGCGTGCATGTTTTAAAAACACGCCCTTTTATGCCATGAAACAGCACCATGCCCCCCAAAACAAGGAAGACGTTAATACTGGTTCCTAAGTCTGGCTGTGTAATAATAAACGCACACGGTACAGCCGCCACCAAGATTGCTTGAAAGAATTTTCTCCAGCCAAGGGTTTCTGAATTACGGCTCAATACATGCGCCCCTAGAATAAGAACGGCAAGTTTTGCCAATTCACTAGGTTGTAAATTCATAAAACCTAAAGAAAGCCAACGCTGAGCGCCGTAGACCTTGACCCCAATAACAGGGACAAGGGCTAATAATATAAGCACAAAAGCGAATAATGGCCAGGCTACGTTGTGTAATTTTCTATAATCAAAAGTTACGGCGCACACCATAACCATAAAACCGAAAGAACCCCAAATAAGCTGTCTTTGGTAAAAAGAAGAAAAGGCTATGCCCTCCTCAAGGCGCATGCCTGAGGCAGAATACAAATTGCCCACGCCCACCACAAAGAGCGCTAAAAAGCACGCCAACAGTTCCCAGTTGATATAGGTAAAAAGACGTCTATCAAAGAGCGCCATGAGCTTCTCCTTTTGCCGTGAGCTCCTCGTCAACTTCTTCGCCAAAAAGAGCATCGTACATCTTTTTTGCCACAGGCCCAGCAGCAGAAGAACCACCGCCGCCGTGCTCAAGCATCACTACCACCACATAGCGCGAGGCGTCTTTAGCGCCAAAGGTGGCAATCCATGCGTGGTCGCGCTGTAAATATTCCAGCTCTTCGTTTTTCATACGGCGTCTGCCGTCCATCTTTAATTTTACCACCTGCGCCGTGCCTGTTTTTCCGCCCATGTCGGCGTCTTTACGCCCCACAATTTTGGCAGTGCCTGTGGCGGCAGTTTTGCGCATGGAGTTCAAAATAAAATCGCGATGGTTAGCCGTGGCGGGAATTTCGCCGCG
>CAYJFR010000255.1:0-1165 GCA_964369335.1 uncultured Desulfovibrionaceae bacterium
TTTATTTATTTTTTTTTTTTAAAATTTTTTTTTCCCCCCCCCCCCACAAAAAAATATGCATCAATCATAACCAAGTATTTTGTTCTCCGCCTGCCATACGCACCAATTCTTTTTGGCGTTCCTGCTCATGTAATTGTTGGCAAGTGGTGAAAGTAGCGCCGTCTTTTTCTTGCTTTTCAATGCGGAAATGCCTTGTACCTTGCGCTGCCAACTGTGGCCAGTGAGTAATAAGAAGCATTTGGCGTTGCTCTGCAAGACTTTGTAAACGCTGTGCCACCATATTCAGAGTAAGCCCTCCGATACCTGCATCCACTTCGTCAAAAATATATGTAGCGCCTTCACCGCTCTTTTTCACACTGACAAGAGCCAATAAGAAGCGTGAAAGTTCACCACCTGAGGCTATTTTGTCGAGGGGCTGCGGTAACTGACCGGGGTTAGGCGCCCAAAGAAGACGGGCTTTTTCATCGTTAATATTTCCCCAAAGCTTAACGGGCACAAAATCTACAATAACATGCACATCTTTAGAAAAACCAAGCCCTGCAAGAGCATGTTCTAACTGTTGGGCAAAAGTTTCTGCACATTGGCGGCGTAAAGGAATAAGTTCTTTAAGTATTACTTGAAGTTTTTGGGCTAAGGCATGTTCTTCTTTTTCAAGCAAGCCCATATCCAAAGCGCAGGAATCTAAAAAAGAAAGATTTTCTTCTACTTCTATGCGTAATTGTACTATTTCATCCAAAGAACGGCGTAATTTACGCTTTAATTGTGCCAAAGCGTAGAGGCGAGATTCAAGAGCGTCCATATCAATATGGGAAGCTTCTGGAGCTTTGCGTAAATAGGATTCTATGGAAGGAAGATTTTCGCGTAAAGCTGTTACAGCTTCAAGCTCTGCTTGTATATGGGTGTCATAATGGCAAATACGCTCAAGAGCTTGTTCAAACTGCCCCAATACATCACGTAAACCTGGCCCGTCATCTCCATAAATCAGCGTGAGTGCTTGGGAAAAATCGGCGGCGCGCTCTGATGCCTGACGCGCTTCAGTACGTAAGGCTTCAAGCTGTTCTTCTTCGCCTTCTTGCGGAGCTACTTTGTCTATTTCTAATTGTTGCATTTCCAAAAGGTCACGTTTTTCGGAAAGACTGGCATGCCGCGCTTGTAAAGCTTTACG
>CAYJFR010000255.1:1265-2969 GCA_964369335.1 uncultured Desulfovibrionaceae bacterium
ATAGCTTCCACTTGAGCTTTTTTACAGCCAGAACGCACCATATCTGCGCCCATTTTTTCCCCTAAAAGGAAATTTAAGGCTTTGAGAATAAAGCTTTTTCCTGCACCTGTTTCTCCAGTAAGTACATTCATACCCGGAGAAAATTCCAGTTCCATGCTGTCAATGAGTGCAAGCCCTTGTATACGTAAAAATTCTAACATATGTGACTCTTACAGGTTATTTATTACGTAAACGGGGGTCAAGCATATCTCGTAAGCTTTCTCCCAATAAATTATACCCTAAAACAGTGAACAAAATGGCAAGGCCGGGGTAGAGGGATAACCAAGGGGCAATTTCTAAAACGTTTTTGCCATCAAGAAGCATATTACCCCAAGAGGCTGTGGGAGGCTGAACCCCTAAGCCTAAAAAGCTTAAAGAAGATTCTACTAAAATAGCACCAGCTATACCTAAGGTAGCAGAGACCAGTACAGGGCTTAAAGCGTTGGGAAGAATATGCACACCTAAAATACGTGTGCTCGAAGCGCCATTCAAACGCGCCGCCGCCACAAAATCGCGCTGGCGTAGAGTCAATGTTTCAGCACGTACAAGACGGGCAACCCCCATCCATGAAGTAAGACCGATAACAATCATAATATTGGTAAGGCTAGGCTCTAAAAAGGCAATAACTGCTAAAATAAGAAAAAATGAAGGAAAACAGAGCATTATATCCACACCGCGCATAATGCCTTCATCCACAAGGCCGCCAAAATAACCAGAAACTAAACCTAAGACTAAGCCAATGCTCACAGAAATTCCCACAGCCACAAAACCTACCCAAAGAGAAATACGTCCCCCGTAAAGTAAACGAGATAACACATCACGCCCAAGTTGGTCAGTGCCCAAGGGGAAAGCTTCGCAGGGGGCTAAAAGAATAGAATCCAAGTGAAGCGCGTTAGGATCATAAGGCGCAATCCACGGAGCCAGTAGGGCAGCCAAAGACATGGTCAGTACGAAAAAAAGTCCTAGGGAGAACATAAAGTATTTTTTAAAAAGAAAGGGCATAGACATTAGACACTCTCCTTAGCGGTGCGTATGCGTGGATCGGCAAGACCATAGCACACATCGGCAAGAACATTACCCAATAAGGTAAGCACAGCACCAATAACAAGATTTCCCATAATCATAGTATAATCACGTGCCATAACCGCTGCATAAAAAAGCTGTCCGAGACCAGGGAGGGCGAAAATAGATTCTATAATAACAGAACCGCCAATAAGTCCCGGTACGGAAAGCCCTAAAAGAGTAATGAGCGGTAACAAGGCATTACGCAAAGCGTGATGAAAAATAACTCTCCGTGTGGGTAAACCTTTGGCTTGTGCTGTGAGTATATAATCTTGTCGTAAAACTTCAAGCATGGAAGAACGCATAAAGCGTGACATACCAGCTATGGCCCCTACAGTATAAATAACAATGGGCAAGATAAGGTGCGAAGCCATATCCCATACTTTTTCCCAAGGAGAGAGAAATTTATAATCAAGAGATGTCAGTCCTGATATGGGAAGCCATGTATTTTCTATGCCAAAATAGAGCATTAATAATAATGCAAGCCAAAAACCTGGCATGGCAAAGGCAATAAAGACAAGTATGGTAATGCCTTTATCTACCCATGAATTTTGTTTCCATGCTGAAAGAACGCCCATGGGAATAGCAATGCACAATGTTAAG
>CAYJFR010000256.1:0-2947 GCA_964369335.1 uncultured Desulfovibrionaceae bacterium
TTTATGATTGGGCCTGGTCTTGGCGGCGTTGCTGGCATGATGGTAGGCATATATTACGGACAAATCGACTTCGTTATGGGCTGGAGTTACGGCCTAAAAGCCTTTACTGCGGCTATTTTGGGCGGTATTGGTAATATCCCCGGCGCCATGCTCGGCGGTCTTTTACTTGGTGTTATTGAAGCCATGTCAGCAGCATATATTGCCGCCGCTTGGAAAGATGTTATCGCTTTTGGTGTACTCATTTGTATTCTTATTATCCGTCCTACAGGTATCTTGGGCGAAAGGGTGGCTGAAAAATTATGATGAAAAATATTCGTCCTATTATAGCAGTCGTTCTGACCCTCTGTATTATTATTTTACCCTTGTTGGCTAATAGATACTGGGTAGACGTGTGTGTAAGTATTGGTATTTATGCGTGGTTAGCCCTTTCTCTCAATGTTATTTTAGGGCAAGCTGGTCTTTTCCATATGGGACACGCAGCCTTTTTTGCCATCGGCGCTTATACAACGGCGGTGCTCAATACACAATTTGGTATACCAGTGCTGTATATTATGCCCCTTGCAGGTATAGCGGCCGGTGTTTTCGCGCTTATCGTAGCTCGCCCTATTATCCATTTACGCGGTGACTATTTGCTCATCGTAACCATCGGTATTGTAGAAATTGTACGCTTAACGCTTATCAACGATGTGGGCGGCTATTTTGGCGGCTCTAACGGTATCTTTGGTATTTCACGTCCTAGTATCTTAGGCATGCGCATTGTAACCCCCACACAGTTTTATTACTTTGTTTGGGGTGGAGTAGCCCTTTCTGTGCTCTTCTTTGCGTGGCTTGCTCAATCGCGCTTTGGTCGCGCTTTGAACTATATTCGTGATGATGATGTGGCGGCCAATGGCTGTGGTATCAACGTAGCCTTATACAAGCTTATAGCCTTTGTTATCGGCGCGTGTTGGGCAGGAACAGCAGGTACGGTTTTTGCCGCAAAAATGACCATCGTAACACCAGAATCATTCTCCTTTACAGAATCTGTTGTGCTCTTTGCTGTGGTTATCTTGAGTGGTGGCAGTCAGTTGGGTGTGCTTATTTCTACCTTTATTTTCATCGGCTTGCCCGAATTGTTACGCGAATTTTCCCAAGCGCGTATGCTTATCTTCGGTCTTGCCATGATGATTATGATGATATGGCGTCCTCAAGGGCTTTTCCCGCCTGCTTTGTATAAGTATAAGTTGAACTTTTTCAATAGAGATGGCTCCCCTAAAGCACCGCCTCTAGGCGCGGGCAATACTAAAGATAGTGCAGGAGGTAAATAAATGAGCTTGTTACGTCTTGCCAATGTGACTAAAATTTTTGGTGGTCTGACTGCCATGCAGGAAGTGACTTTTGAAGTAGAACGCGGCAGCATTGTAGGGCTTATTGGGCCTAACGGTGCTGGCAAAACCACTGTGTTTAACTGTATTACAGGAAACTACACGCCCGAAAAAGGGGATATTTACTTTAAAAATGAACGTATTACCGGTGTGCCTTCCCATAAGCTTGTGGAAAAGGGTATTGCGCGTACGTTTCAATCCATCCGTCTTTTTCCGCGTATGCAAGCGGTGGAAAATGTTCTTGCTGGGCGTCACTGTCGTATGACTTCTGGTGTAGTTTCTTCTATGTTGCGTTTGCCTTGGCAACGTCGCGAAGAAAAAGCCGCTTTTGACAGAGCCATGCAGGAATTGGCCTTTGTGGGTATTGATGATGTACACAGTGAGTTAGCCGGTTCTCTGCCTTACGGTAAGCAGCGCCTTTTGGAAATCGCTCGTGCTTTGGCTTCAGACCCTGAACTGCTTATTCTGGACGAGCCTGCTGGCGGTATGAACGAACAAGAAACAGCTGAGCTTATGGATCTTATTCATGCAATTCGTAAGCGTGATATCACTGTTTTACTTATCGAGCATGATATGCGTCTGGTAATGCATATTTGTAACTGGCTTGTTGTATTAGAAAATGGTTGCGTTATCGCTAAGGATATTCCTGAAAATATTCGTAATAATAAGGCCGTCATCGAGGCATATCTCGGTGTCGATGATGGGAGCTGGTAATATGGCGCTCTTAGAATTAAAAGATGTTCATGTGAGTTATGGCCCTGTTGAGGTTTTGCACGGTATTAACATTAGGGTAGATGAGGGTGAGATTGTTGCCATTCTTGGCGCTAACGGTGCTGGTAAAACTACCACCATGCAGACTATCAGCGGTTTACAAAAGGTCACCAAGGGCGAAATCATTTATGATGGCATAGAGTTACATAAATTGCACAGTTATGACATTGTAAGGCAAGCCGTGACGCAGTCGCCGGAAGGGCGTCGTGTTTTTGGCACTATGACAGTGCTCGGTAACTTAAAGCTTGGCGCTTTTACCATTGATGATGAAGATAAAATTGCCAAAACGCTAGAATGGATTTTTGAGCTTTTCCCACGTTTGGAAGAGCGTCAACGTCAGTTGGCAGGAACTCTTTCTGGTGGTGAACAGCAAATGCTTGCCATCGGGCGCGCTCTCATGGGGCAACCGCGTTTGCTTTTGCTTGATGAACCTTCTTTAGGTCTTGCGCCTTTGCTTGTAGGATCTATTTTTGAAGCCGTTCGTACCATTAATAAGCAAGGTGTGACTGTGGTGATCGTAGAGCAAAACGCACGCGCCGCGCTTAAGCTTGCTTCTCGTGGGTATGTTCTCGAAGTAGGGAATGTTATTATGGAAGATAATGCAGACGTCATGTTGAATGACCCTGCTGTACGCGAAGCCTATCTTGGTGGGCATTAAGCATAATTAATAGTTTTTGTTGAGGGGGGAAAGGGATACTTTCTCTAGCGCCAAAAAGTACCCCTTTCCCCCCTCAAACTCCCCCCCTATCCCCTCAAAACGCGCTTATTGCGTTTCACTCAAAGTCATTGCGAGGAGCTTGCGACGAAGCAGC
>CAYJFR010000257.1:0-2946 GCA_964369335.1 uncultured Desulfovibrionaceae bacterium
ATGGCTGAATAAACATGCTTTTTACTAGGCAATAGTGTGTGCAGAGTCAAGTGTTCCTTTTCTTTCTAACGAGGGCGCAGAGCAGGGGGAAGCTTCATAAAGTCTGTTCTACGTATTTTTTGCGTTAAATACAGTTCAAGCTCTAGCAGACTATAAAAAATTTTTCCGCGGGTGTTTTTTTCTGTGTTGTTATCCTCTTGTGAATGAAGATGCGGCTCTTTTTCTCGCGGGAAAGGCCCAAAAACCTCAAAATAACCTTGTCCATAGACGGTTTTTTGCGAGCTGCGTAATGTTTGGATTTTTTCTTTATATTCTACATGAAAAAAGTATTTTTCCAAATGCAGATACACAGCGTCCTTGTGTTCTTCCACAAAACTTTGAGGGCTGGGGTGCAAAAGAAGAGCTTCGCGCAGTGCCGCGGCAATGATGTGTAATTGCTCTTCCTTGCGCATGGTTTTATTGAGCTCATCCATCTCGACGCTGGTTTGATGAATGCGTTGGTCCATGGCTTCATGGCGCTGGTCAAAGGATGAGCGTCCTTTTCTGGAAAGGCGCACAAACACACCAAAGCCCACAAAGGCAGGAATGCCGATGAGTGCGTAAGCAAGAGTGTTAAGAGTCAGAAAATTGCTTAAAAAATCCATAGTTGCCTATATTAAAGTGAGTTTTTTTGTGCTTGGTCAAGTATACGTGTTTGCAATCAAAAAGTATAGGCTTACGTGGCTAGAGCCGTGAAAAAAGATAAAAATGTAATCTTGTTTACGTACGGTGTGGACTTTTTCCTATTCTTGGTGCAAAGTACATAAAAGGTTTATTGGATGAGTTTCTCTGGAGTGTATGCATCGCATGGACTCCTTCACATTGCAGCTATGGGAGAACAGAATGGCCAAATCGTTTGATAGCCAACGCACCTATGCCTTAGTGGGCACAGGTGGGAGTGGTAAAACCTCTTTAGCAGAAATGCTTCTTTTCCAAACAGGTATTATTAATCGTTTGGGTGCTATTGAAGAAGGCACCACAACGCTTGATTATGAACCAGAAGAAATTCGTCGTCGTGGTTCAACACAGCCCAGTTTTGCAACATATCTTTGGAATGAAAATCGCCATTATTTAATGGATATTCCCGGCGCAGGAAGCTTTGTAGGTGATATTTCTTGCCTTTTACAAGGTACTGACGCCGTTGTTTTTGTTATCGATGCCGTTGATGGCGTACGTCCGCTCACAAAGAAAATGTGGCGTCATGTACGTGATGAAAATTTACCATCTATGGTTTTTATAAATAAAATGGACAGAGACAGAGCGGATTTTCAAATGGCTTATGACGGTATTGTTACCATGCTTGGAGCCAAGCCTGTCACGCTGTTTATGCCCATCGTTGCCGGTGAAACTTTCCTTGGTCTCGTGGATATCTTTGCTGGAAAAGCCTTGATGTTTGGCGAAAATGGCGCCACCATCGAAGCCCCTATTCCTGTGGATTTAGAAGATGAAGTGGCGCTTATTCATGATGTTGCCGTAGAAAATATTGCAGAAGCTCATGAAGACCTCATGGAAAAATACCTTGAAGAAGGTATGCTCAGTGCAGAAGATATTGCCGTAGGTTTACGTGCAGGTGTGCTTTCTGGCGCTCTTGTGCCTGTGGTTGCCGGTGCTGCTTTAGAAAATAAAGGCGGCGTACAGCTTTTACAAGCCATACAAACATTGTTGCCTTCTCCTTTAGAGCATGCGCCCTTTATAGATAGCGAGCTTAATGAGCGAGAAAGCACGGCTGAAGGCCCTGCTGCCTGTTATATATTTAAAACCATTGTGGATCCCTTTGCTGGGCAACTTTCCATGGCGCGCGTCATTTCTGGTACCATTGCCGGTGACAGCGTGTTGAAAAATGCCCGTAGTGGTGAAACTGAGCGTTTAAGTTCTCTTGCTTATCTTTCAGGCAAAACGCAAACACAGTGTAAGGACACTTTAGGGCCTGGCTCTATTATTGCCATTGGTAAGTTGAAAAATACTGCCACAGGCGACACTTTGCATGACGAAAAAGCGCCTTTTGCCTTGCCTGAGTTAACTCTACCACCACAGCTTATCACTTACGCTTTAGAGCCCAAAGAAAAGGGTGATGAAGAAAAAGTCTTCAATGCTATTCAAAAAGTGTTGGAAGAAGACATCACCTTAAAGCTTTCGCGTGACCCTGAATCTGGTTGTATTTTGTTAGCAGGTATGGGGCAGTTGCATGTGGAGCTGTCTGTGGAAAAGGCCATGCGCCGTTATAAAACAGAAATTGTGCTCAAAACGCCTAAAGTGCCTTATCGTGAAACTGTTCGTGGTAAATGCCAAGTACAAGGACGCCACAAGAAGCAATCGGGCGGACGTGGGCAATTTGGTGATTGTTGGATCGAGCTAGAAGGGCTTCCACGCGGTTCTGGGTATCAATTTGAAGACGCCATTGTGGGCGGTGTTATTCCGCGTACTTACATTCCTGCCATTGATAAGGGCATACAAGAAGCCGCCGCGCGTGGTTTCTTAGCTGGTTGCCAAGTGGTAGATTTTCGTGTGAAAGTGTATGATGGTTCGTATCACAACGTAGACTCTTCGGAAATGGCTTTTAAAATTGCAGGTTCCATTGCTTTCAAAAAAGCTTTGGAAAATCTCAAGCCCGTGCTTTTAGAGCCTGTGGTCACTTTAGCTGTTTCTGTGCCTGATGAGTATATGGGTGATGTTATTGGTGATCTTTCCTCACGTCGTGGTAAGGTGCTTGGTTCTGATTCTGTGGCAGGTGTTACAGAAATTAAAGCCCATGTACCCATGAGTGAAGTGTTGCGCTATGCACCGGATTTACGCTCCATGACTGGTGGTCAAGGGGTGTTCACCATGGAATTCTCTCACTATGAAGAAGCGCCTCCGCCAGTAGCTGAAAAAGTTATTGCTGAATACGAAAAATCTAAAGCTGAATAA
>CAYJFR010000258.1:0-2911 GCA_964369335.1 uncultured Desulfovibrionaceae bacterium
GGAAAGTTTCCCTTCCCCCCTCAAAAAACAAATCCGTTCATCTAAAAAAAACGCACCAGCTCAAAGAGCTTACGCCGCGGCGTAGTCGAAATATGATAATATTGATTTTGTGGAATATAAATATAAGGAATATCCTCTGGTCTTTGTTGCAAAAACAGCGCAAGAATACTTCTGTTAATGGCTTGATGCCCCACTATAAGTAAGGGATGGTCTCCAGCCAAAAATAAAGCGCGCCCAAGCCCTCTACTCACACGCTCTTGCAACATGGCATAGCTTTCCCCTTCTGGGTAGGCATAGCCATACTTGTCCGCGTGGCGCTGTGCCATCACATGAGGCATTGTTTCTTGAATATCCTCATAGCGCATATCTTCGCAAATACCAGACCATATTTCATCAAATTCCGTCAATGCCATATGCCGCGACTCTGGACGCGTTGCCAAAAGTGGCGCCGCCGTTTGATGCGAACGCAAGCGCGTAGAGGTAAAAATCCAAGGAATTTTCTCCTCGCGCACATGCGAAGCCATAGCTTTGGCT
Source organism: uncultured Desulfovibrionaceae bacterium (assembly GCA_964369335.1). GTDB lineage: Bacteria > Desulfobacterota > Desulfovibrionia > Desulfovibrionales > Desulfovibrionaceae > CAYJAD01. The sequence goes on from CAYJFR010000258.1 coordinate 535, forward strand.
TGTTGCATGCCTTTTTCTGTCAAAGAAGGATCACCCCCTATGCGCCCTTCCACATTATACTGTGTTTGCCCATGACGCATTAAATACAAATTACGCACCCAACGCGACACCACCGTATCACGGATGGCGGGATAATGCGGAGAGCTGGCACAAGGGCATTCTTGCACAATACGATTGGCGGCAGCGTCAACACGCATCCAATAGCGTTCGTCCGCCCCCACAGGGGTATATATTTGCTCATAATACCCTATACGGCTGTAAAAACTGGCCAGTGCCTCTTTTTCCTCCAATCGTTGAAATTCTGGCAACTGACACTTGAGGCGCACAAAATGCTCTAACAAAAAAGTGTCCTCATTGACGCATTCCACATACAAAATAGGATGGTCCGTCAACATAACATTGGTGGCTTGCCGCCGAGCGCGGCTGGCATTGGTGGCGTCCAAAATAGCCACCTCGCCCCCTTCTGCCAAAAATTTCCGCGCCTGAACCATATTCTGTAGAGCAATATTTTCTCGAACCTCACGGGCAACAGCATTGTCAGGAGAATAAAATTGCGGTTCTGTAGACTCCTCCCCTGCCAACAAACGACGCACATTGCCATTATTAAAAATAGCCGCCTTAGTTCCCTCGTCGCGTAAGCCCTCACAAATACGCTTTGCCAACGTACTTTTTCCTCTGGCAGGCAAACCAACCATAACCACATACAGTTTGGTAGACATAGGCATCCTTTGTTATTATTTTAAAGAGTATGATGTTTTTTCTTCGGCTTTTTCCTATTATCTCTTATAAAAATACCCATTAGTAGGCTATAAGTACTAAATCCGCCATAGGTATGACCATATCACTTCTCCTGATCATAAATCTATACTCTGGATGTATATTTTTAATATAGCTTTTCAACTCAAAAAAGTCTTGTGGTCTATGATATATAGCTGCCACAATAACGGGCTTATACTTTTGTATAGTTTGTTTAGCTCCTTCAAGAGCTTTCATTTCAAGACCTTCAATATCCAACTTTATAAGCCCCACAGGGGCGTTCATACTTTTGAAAACAGTATCAATAGTGGTGGTTTTTATGGTATCAGTAGGAACTTTATCGCATATTGCCAAGGCATTACAAGTAGCACCAGCGTCCACATGTTCCCCAGTGTACAATGTCAGCTCTTCTTCTATATCGCTTAAACCTCTACATACAGGAACAGCCTTTATAGGCGTAGAATATGCCTGTATTCTTGTCTGTAGCTGTTCAAAAGCAGAGTTTTGTGGCTCAAAAGCAAAAATTCTTGATTGCGGAAAAAGATTGTGAAACAAAAATAAGGTGTCTCCTGTATAAGCCCCACCATCAACTATACATGTGCCGTTAATGGATGCTAACACCTCTTGAGGCACATCTTTCATTCCATATGTATTGGCATACATAAAGGCCTCTTTCTCTTGCTCTTCCAACTGACACGAAGCAACTAAATACTGTGCCAGCGCAATATCTGTATCTGTCCATCCATAATTTTTATCTACAAGAACATGTTTTTTATACGGAAGCAATTTAAGCATATGTATATACGTTTGCACATACACATGTGAAACTTCATCCATCCCTTCCAATAACTCTGCAATAACACATGCAATATCTTCTCGAGATATATACTCAAGCCAAAGCTCATCTTCCCAAAAAAATTTGAGTTCACCGTATACAATTTTTTGACCTGACTGCATACACACTCCATTTTTATTCTGTATAATCTTTGTAAGATTGCAGTTTCAATATATCTTGTCAAGAATTCACTATTTTTTACAAAAAAAAGGAGAAAATCGTAAAAGATTTCCTCCCCCACAAAAAGCTCATGTAACGAGCGTTCCCGCTCTTATTTTGTCATAACAGTAAAATAATGTTGCAATTTATACTTACGCAATCTTGCATTGCCACTGCTATTAAATTGCTCTAAGCTTCCGCCTTCAATGGCCATAATGGGCACAGAATAGGTAATGGCAAAGGACTCACCAGGATTCACAGGGTCAAGAGAAGCCGGCTCATTTATGCTTATGCTGCCCTTGCCTGTACCCACTGGGGTTGAACCTTGAAAAGCTTCTGCGGTGAAGCCCATAGAACGACTTGAAAGCCCTGTGACTACTTGGCTACCGTTATTTGTGCATGTGGCTTTAATTTGCGCAAAATAATATCCTGGCTGTGCAGGATCATTTTGCCCGCTGTTACGGTGTACGGTAAATCCAGAGTATTTTACGCTGATCCATGAAGGACGCGCCTCAGCACCACTCACAAAAACCATAGACACAAAAAACGCCATAACCAAACATAAAGACAAAGCTCTTTTCATCATACAACTCTCCTTAAGAGGGAAAAATATTTTACCACCAAGTA
>CAYJFR010000259.1:0-2908 GCA_964369335.1 uncultured Desulfovibrionaceae bacterium
GGACTCCACAGCCCCTAAAATAGCAATGGCCAAAGCTGGATAAAATAAGTCACGAATCACATCGAGGCTGAAAGCGGGCGGTAAGGATAAAGGAGGAAATACCGCGGGAATCTCGCCCACAAAAATAACTCCTTTGCTTTTTAAATCCAAAAGATAAGCGGCAAAGCTGACAACCATAATAGACACTAAGTAAGCAGGAATACGGTAAGAAATGCGTTTACACAATATAACCGTGACAATGGTCAGCACGCCAAGCCCCACAGTCCATGGGTTAAGGCTGTGCAAATTATGATAAATAGCCACTAAATCTTGAAAGAAATACGTTCTCTGTCCAATATCAAAGCCAAAGAAGTTTGGTATCTGACCAGCGGCAATAAGCACAGCAGCCCCTGCCGAAAATCCCACCATGACAGAGTGTGAAATAAAGTTTGCCAATTCACCAAGCCGAATAATCCCCATAATAAGCTGAATGAAACCCACCATAAGAGTAATACCAAAAACATAAGGCATCAAATCTATAGGAGAAAGGCTTGAAAGTTTTATGCCGCCTACTGTGGCGTTGGCTATGGTAAAAAAGAGCATCATGGCAATGGCGTTGGTAGGACCTGCGGCTAAAAAGCGCGAAGATCCCCACAAGGCCGCTACCATAACGGTAAAGGTTGCCGCAAAAAGACCGTATTTTGGGTCAATGCCAGCAATGACGGCATAGGCCATCACTTGAGGCACTGCCACAGGCGCCACAGAAAGCCCAGCCATAAGGTCTGCCCGCAGCGTCGAAAAGGTCATCTTTTGCACGTCTGGTAAAAAAGGAAATAAGGCATTGTGCACATTACTAAAGGATAAACCTAAGGCTTTAAACTTGGTCATTTGCGCCTCCACAGTTGGTCGTATAAAGTTTTTTGTATACACAAAACAAGTCTTACATACCCTAGTAGACCTCTTTTTTTTACAGGTCAAGCACCTTGCGTGAAAAAAATGCAGTGATATTTTTCTCAAACTCTACACAGAGATACAAAAAATACAGCACAAGAATAGGCATAAAAAAATACGCCTTTATCCCTTAGGGGGACAAAGACGTACTTTGTATACAAAAAACTACAACTATTAGTATAGTATAGGACTATGTAATGAAGCTGTGATGCATTTTAACAAATTTTGCTCGTTTAAATTCCTATGGCGCTTGTGGTACTGGTTTTCCGTGCTCCCCAAATATTTGTGAGCTAAAAAACACCGCCTTGAGGCAATACACGGCAATTTGTATATATAAACAAATGCTTAGGTTAAAGTTGTTCAAAAAAACACAAAAGGGTATTTTTTACGCCTTTTATTTTGCAATAGCTTGGTGCAATGTGCATTGCTCATCATAAAAAGCAAACACGGCATACACGCCCAGTCAAATAGGGTACACTTTTTTACTCTGTAGATTTCTCAGCATCGGTCTTAGCAGACTTTTTCTTTTCAGGCATGGGTGGCATAAGAATAGTGCCATCTAATTCCACCATGGATAAAGCACGCGCAGGGCACGCTTCCATACATGCGGTGATTTTCTTACCTTCTTTTTCACGCCATCCCGTACACATATCACAGCGCACAGCCACTTCACGGCGGGCGCGTTGTGCCATGGTTTCCTCATCGTCTGCTCCAGGCATACCGATAGACTCTAAAGATATGCTTCCATAAGGGCACACAAAAATACACATTTTACACGAAGAGCATAATTGCACCCGTACTGTAATAGCGCCGTCCTTTTCTTGCTGCAAAGCGCCTGTGGCACATACTGCTACACAAGGAGCGTCATCACATTGATGACAGCGTACTGTGGTTTTAAAACCTTCCCCCTTCACCACATGCACCCGTGACACAAGCTTATCACGTTGTTTCATGGCTTCTTTAAATGTCATACCATGATGCGCCGCAATACATGCCACTTCACAGCGGCGACAAGCTCTACATTTATCGGGAACAACTTGAATATGTTCTGCCATACATTTTCCTTATACTTTCTGTTTATATATCTTCATGGCTTTTAGCGGCCTCAATACTCAAAAGACGACAGCCATGCCCCCCTGTGAAATCCACATGGGAACTTTGACAGCTAGGGCAAATAAAATGCCGCTTGGTAAGTATAAAATTCTGCTGACATTGGCGACACACACAGGGCAAAGGCTCTCTTTCACACTGTAAAACAGCCCCCTCTGCCACGGTATTTTCTGCCAACAGTTCAAAGCATGCCGTTAAAGTTTGTTCTTCCACACAGGCTAAAAGCCCCAGCCCCACACGCACCTGCACTATACGGCTTACATGGTGCTTTTGCGCTTCTTCTACCACAATGCGTAAAAGTCCCGCTATGAGGCTGGATTCATGCATATTATCTTTCAGTACACGACACGCAGGGATCAATACTATTGGTAATCAACGCTACATCTGCCACTTGGCAATCACGCATCATAACCCCAAGGGCTTCCCAATTCATATACGAAGGTACGCGCCATTTTAAACGCTGTGGATTGTCCGTGCTGTTGGTGCGTATATAGTACATAACTTCGCCGCGCGGCGCTTCACTGCGTGCGCAGGCTTGCCCTGTGGGAATGGAGCGCGGCGGTAACACCAACTCTCCTTCTGGCAAGGTGGCGCAAAGCTGACGAATAATGCTTATGGATTCAAAAATTTCCCGTAAACGCACCAAGGAACGCGAATGTACACAGCAACCGTATTCTAAAATCTCTTCAAATTTTACAGCGTGATATGCCGCATAAGGCGCACTTTTGCGCACATCATTGGCAATGCCAGAACCGCGCGCCACAGGCCCTACCACACCCAAACGTACAGCGTCTTCCTTGGGTAAAAGCCCAAGCCCTTGTGTACGTGTCAAAATCATTTTGTCTGTTAAGAAAATCTCTTGTATTTC
>CAYJFR010000260.1:0-2855 GCA_964369335.1 uncultured Desulfovibrionaceae bacterium
CAGCTTTTTCTATGCCTTCCAAAGCCATGAGGGCATCGTGTATTTTGCCTTGGCACGAAGCGCAATGCACTCTGTTGAGCAAAAAAGATTGCTCTTGCTTAGAAGAAGAGGGCGCTTGTTCAGTGTCTGCTTGTGGTGCTTCTTGTGAACCCTCTTGTGAAACAGGAGGCGGCGCCATACGGAAAGGTGTTTTTTCCTCAGGCATGGGAGTAGCTGTAGGCTCTAGAGCTTGTTGTGGCGCCATACTGGGAGCGAACAGTTCTTGTAAGCCTTGCGGCGCTTGTGAGTCAGATTCAGATTCAACATCAGATTCTGACGCTGAGGCTATGGGTGTGGCGCTATAGCCTGCCTTTTGCATGGCATTAACTATAACATCCACACCCACCAGCTCAGCATCAAAGCTGACATACATTTTTTTCCGAAGTAAATTAATATTTACTTCGTCTATACCTTCAAGCCCTTGTAGAAGCTTGAGGACTTTGCCTTCGCAAGCTGCACAGTGGACATTGCCTATGGTAAAGGTTTGTTTTTGCATAACATCCCCCGAAACACATCGGTGTTATGGCTTTGCCACTGCGTAATAATTTACATTACTTCTTTTGCAAAGCCAGTTTTTGAATAATAATATCAGCTACTTTTCTTGTATAGCTTTGACTATCAAGCCCTTCTTTTTCCTTAGCATCAAGCAAGAGTTCAGGGCTGTTTTGCAACTCGTTTTGGGCTTTGATACCAAATTCTGCAGGGAAGCTGTCAGTAAAGTACATATCTTGGAAGCCAGAGAATTTAATGCTGTGCGCTGTGGCATCAAGCACGACTTTTTGCCCTTCTTGCACAAGACCTAGCTCTAAAGCACGACGCATGCCTGCAAGACATTCGCCGCCTTGGGTGCAGGTGATATGTCCGTGTTTATTGGCTATAAGAGTAGCGTCCATAATTTGTTGTTCTGTCACTTGTACCACGTGGAAAATATCTCCACCGCGTGTACCAGCGGCCTTAATATAAGCGTCTGCCAATTTTTGTACGCGAGGGAAGGACACAGGGTTACCAATCATGGCAGCTTGTGCCACACTGGCTTGTACTGTGACAGGTTCCCATACACGAGAATTGGCATCGGCGGCGTAATAGCGGTATACAGGGTCAGCATGGTGTGATTGTACGCCGATAATACGTGGTAGGTCTTCTATAATACCAAGACGCAACATTTTCAAGAAGCCAGACATAACAGCGGTAATATTACCCGCATTTCCTATAGGTACAAAGATATTTATGTCTTTTAGGTCCCAATTATACCATTGGGCTACTTCATAGGCATAGGACTCTTGCCCTAAAATACGCCAGCTGTTTTTGGAATTGAGTAAAGCTACGCGGCATGTTTCTGCCAATTCTTCCACAACTTTCATACAGTCGTCAAATACGCCGGGAACTTCAAGTACGGTGGCGCCACTGCCTAAAGGCTGGGAAAGCTGTTGAGGGGTCACTTTACCGTGCGGCAAAAGAACCACAGACTTGATAGGCCCACCCACATAGGCAGCGTATTGCGCCGCCGCGGCAGAGGTGTCACCTGTGGAGGCGCATACGGTAAGTACTTCTTCCCATTTGTTTTTACGTACAAGGGCTTGCAAATAGCTGAAAGCACATGCCATGCCTCTGTCTTTAAAGGAGGCGCTGGGGTTTTGACCGTCATTTTTGTAGGCAAAATCTGCGCCCATGTATTTTTTCAAAGCAGGGGAAGCGTCCACAATAGGAGTATGCCCTTCACCTAAGTATACAATATCCTCTTCGTCCATAACGGGAGCCATAAGCTCATAGTAACGGAAAATACCACGAAGCGCATTGATACGGCTGGAAGCGCGCGCGTCAAAAAGTTCGCGCCAAGCTTTGCCGTCGCGTTCTTTTAAGCTGTCAAAATTGGTATCTTCCAAGAGGAAAACGCCGCCGCACTGAGGGCATGTGTAGAGTAGTTCTTCACTGCCATAACGTGCATCGCAGCTTAGGCAAACATATTCAAGATTGCCTCTGTAACTGGGGAAGTTTTGCATATATTACTCCTTATATGCTTTTTTGTTCCACGGTTTTTCAATACCGCAGACAAGACGTTGTATATTGTATCGGTGTGCCCACACAACAAGTACCATGATGCAAAGCGCCAAGGGAACCATGTTGGCGTAATCACCTATAAGAAGAAACACAGGTAAGCTTATGACCAATGCCAAAGAACCTAAAGACACAAAGCCGCTATAGGTAATAAGAGCAAGACAGACAATAACGGCGCACAGTAAGGGCCAAAAGGCTATGGCAATGAAAACACCGATGGTGGTCGCCACTGCCTTACCACCCTTAAAATCAAGAAAGGGTGAGAAAGCATGCCCAAGAACAGCGGCAAGAGCCGTGAGAGTAATAAAAAGCGTACCGTCATCAATGGTGCTTGCTAAAGCTACAGGGATAGCCCCTTTGAGAATATCACAAATAAGTGTGATAATACCCCATTTTTTACCACATAAGCGCGCCACATTGGTGGAGCCTACATTGTTTGAACCCGCATTACGTGGGTCTACTTGACAGTTTTTTTTTGCAATAAGCAGTCCGCAGGGAATGGCTCCCATGAAGAAACTTAGTACAATCCACAGAACTTGCATTACTACCTCACAATTCCATCACTTCTAAAAGAGAAATTTCGTTATACAAAGGATTTACCTTGCCAATGCGTACCTGCACTTCTTGTCCAGGGCAAGCACGCTCTCCAAAAAGATGTCTACGCCCGCGCACAATAAGTTGCTCACGCGGCAAAGACACCGTGGCGAAATTGTCATTTTCTTCTGTAATGACAGCATCCCACCATTTTTTATCCCCTTCTT
>CAYJFR010000261.1:0-2842 GCA_964369335.1 uncultured Desulfovibrionaceae bacterium
TGCCATCTTTGGCATTGAAACAGAATTGCCCATTGTGCCTTATGCCGGTTTAGAGCAAGAATACTTCCTTATTGACGGTAACTTTAACTTTGCTCGCCCTGATATTCATCTGGCAGGACGTACCTTGTTTGGCGCGCCTTCTGCTAAGGGGCAAGAATTCAGTGCCCAATACTTTGGCGTTATCCCACAGCGTGTACTTTCCTATATGATGGAAGTAGAGCGCGAGCTCTTTAAATTGGGCGTGCCTGTTATGACACGACACAATGAAGCCGCCCCAAGCCAATACGAAATTGCACCCCGTTTTGAGTCGGGCAATCTTGCTGTGGACCATAACCACGCCATCATGACTGTGCTTCGCAACGTTGCCAAACGCTATGGCATGAAGTGCCTTTTACACGAAAAGCCTTTTGTGGGTATTAACGGTTCTGGTAAGCACTTAAACTATTCCCTAGGTAATGATGAGCTAGGCTCTCTCTTTGACCCAGGCGATACACCGCATGACAATGCGCAATTTATGGTATTTTGTGCTTGTATGATGCGTGCTGTTCATAAATACGGCGCTTTATTGCGTGCCACTGTTGCCAGCGCCAGCAATGACCATCGTCTTGGTGCCCACGAAGCGCCGCCTGCCATCATGTCTATCTTCCTTGGTGACCAGCTTACCGACGTTTTTGAGCAATTCCGCGCCGGCCGTGTGAAGGGCGCCAAAGGTCAGCGTCTTATGAATGTGGGTGTGGACACGCTCCCTCCCTTACCTGCTGACCCAGGTGACCGTAACCGTACAAGCCCCATTGCTTTTACAGGCAACCGCTTTGAGTTTCGCGCCCTTGGTTCAAGCATGTCTGCTTCTGGTTCTTTGGCAGCGCTCAATACTATTATGTCCGACTCCATGAACTTTGCCGCTGAGTATCTTGAAAAAGCCCTTGCAGACGGCAACACTACTTTGAACGATGCGGTACAAAGTTTTATTCAAGACATTATTGAAGAACACAGCGCCGTTATTTTCAACGGTGACGGTTATTCTTCCATTTGGCACAAAGAAGCTGAACGTCGTGGCTTGCCCAATTTGCGCACTACGCCAGAAGCTATGCAAGTGTTGATGTGGCCAGAAGTTATAGAGCTGTATGAAAGCCAAAATGTTTTGAGCAAGACCGAATTGAAATCCCGTCAAGAAATTCAATTTGAGCTGTATTGCAAAACTATCCGCTCTGAAGCTTCTTTGGTGAAGCGCATTGCCAAGACTATTATTTTCCCTGCTGCCATGCGCTACCAAGGCGAACTTGCAAGCACATGCGCGAGCCTCAAGAGCATAGGGCAAGATTTTAAGTCAACCACTCTAGAGGAAGTAACTACATATTTGAAAAATATGCAAAGTGCTGTGACTAAACTTACCAAGCAGATGGAAAAAGCTCAAAAGCTTGAGGGCGAAATGCAGGAAAAAGCTTTGTATTATTGCGAAAAAGTCATTCCCTCTATGATGGAAGTACGCCAGTGGTCAGATATGCTTGAGGGTGTTGTGGCCGATGATTTGTGGGCTTTGCCTAGCTACCAAGAAATTCTTTTTGGTAAATAGTAATATAGCAAACTAAATAATAAATATTAGCTGTAAAGAAAATTTCACATTTTGTGGATTTTCTTTACAGCTTTTTTTCGTTTCAATTAAAAATTACTATTCTGGATTGCTTCGTCGCTACGCTCCTCGTAATGACTTTATGTGTTCATCAAGGTCATTGCGGGCGAAGCGAAGCAATCCATGTATTTAGTGTGAACACGCTCTAGCGAGAGCTGAAGCTTTTCACATCAACTTCTTGTAATGGGGGCCCTTCGATACGCATATGTGCGAGGAAAGCCGCGCGTTTTTCTTGGTTATCGAATTCAAAGCCCATAAGCGCACGTCCTACCATTTCACCACTATTACTGTAGTTGAAGTAGCAGATATTACTGAGCTTAGACACATCTTCCATAAATTCCAAAAGCGCGCCAGGACGTTCGGGGAATTGGATAATTGCCATAAGGGGATTGTGCCACAACTTAGAATCATAATTGATGATACGATATGCCACATCTTCACGCGTGGTTACATTGCTAAACTCATAGCCTTTTTCTGTGAGTAATTGCTCCAAGGCATCGAGCCCTTGCGGTGTGCCCTTAAAGCCAAAGACGGGATGTGCACCACTTTCATGATTCTTTCCATAAAGAAAATCTTCAATATTAAGTTGTAATTGGCTTACGTCATTGAGCAAGTGCAACATGGCGCCGGCTTTTTCTGGGATGGTGATTTCGTAACAGCGCTTGAGCGTTGCCCCAATGGAAGCGCGCCCAGCAATCCATGAAAGACGGGCAAAATCCATATTAGCACCAGAAACAATGACAGCCACATTCTTTCCTCTAAGCTCATCTTGCATCTTGAGATACGCCGCCATGCCCAAAGCGCCCGAAGGTTCGGCAACGGTACGTGCCACTTCCCAAATTTTTTGAATGCCAGCACAGACATCGTCATTGGAAACGGTGACATATTCTTCTATGCATTGACGACACACTTCGTATGTATAACCGCCTACGCGTTTGACCGCTGTGCCGTCACAAAAAACGTCTACTTGGGGTAAGGTAACAAGGTGCCCAGCTTCCACAGAGGCTTTCATGCTGGCTTGGCCTTCACCTTCTACGCCAATGATACGAATACCCGGCACATGGGCTTTAAGAAAAGTAGCCACACCAGCGGCAAAACCACCGCCGCCGATTTGTAAGAAAACCACATCAGGCCAAATGGCGCCAGTGAGTATTTCGTCCCCAATGGTTCCTTGACCTGCCACAACGAGGGGATGGTCATAGGGAGGCACAT
>CAYJFR010000262.1:0-2776 GCA_964369335.1 uncultured Desulfovibrionaceae bacterium
AGTATTCGTACATGACGTAGCTGGTATCGTATTGAACAACAAGTTCAACGATAACATCAGCCTCACCGCTTTCTGGGCACGTCCTTTCAACGACAACTACCTCAGAGAAGAAGAAGTGAATGGTGTTAAGGTTGCTGATCCTTACAACGATAACGACAACTTCCTTGACAACGTAGATATGTTCGGTTTGGTATTGCCCATGACCTTTGACAATTTCAAAGTGGCTCCTTGGGTAATGTACTCTGCTGTAGGCAGAAACGCTATCGCCGACTATGACAATGCTGGTTCACACGGTGGACATGTTGTAATGGACGCATCCAACTATGCAGTTGCAGACGCTGCTGGTTTACTTCATAGCGGTTCCTTACCTCTTGATCCTTACGGTTCCGTTTGGCATGCTGGCTTAACAGGTTCTGTAAACTTCAACAATCCCTTCACCCTTGCTTGGGATTTCAACTACGGTTCTGCTGATTACGGCATCGACGCTTTAAATCGCAGCGGTTTCTACTTGACCTTACTTGCTGAATACAAGATGGACTGGGGTACTCCTGGTATCTATGCTTGGTACAGCAGCGGTGACGACGGCGATATCAGCGACGGTTCTGAGCGTATGCCTGTTATCAACACCACTGGTGGTACTCATGGCTACTCCAGCTTCGCTTTCGACGGTGCAAAATACATCGAACGTGAAGGTGTTATCGGTACTACTTCCATCGGTACTTGGGGTATCGGCGCTCGTGTAAAAGACTTCAGCTTCGCAGAAGACCTCAAGCACACCTTCCGTATCAACTACATTGCTGGTACCAACCACGGCGAAAATGGTCGTAGATTGGGCAGCTGGTACGGCTACGGTAATGCAGAAAACATCTACATGACCACTGAAGACTGGGCTTTGGAATTTGGCTTGAACACCGAATACAAAATCTACGACAACTTAATTTTATCTGTGGACGCCAACTATCTCATTCTTGATATGGACGACGATATTTGGGGTAAAAACCACGACAGACACGACGCTTGGAACATCAACACCAGCTTCGTATACAGCTTCTAATCACACCTTCCTGTGATTATGTTGGGGAGTCTCTTCGGAGGCTCCCCTTTTTTTGTGCTTCTTTTCTTGGGGAGGGGAGAGGGAAATTTCCTATAAAGCGCGTTTTGATGAGGCAAAAATCTTACTTTTACAAAGCCCCAAAAGTTATCTATAGTGCCGCACAGGAATTTGAAGGAGGCGGCTATGCATTTACTTGATATGGCAAAAGCGGCTGGTTGAGCGGCCAAGGTGGCTCCAGAGGTTTTGGAGCGAATTTTAGAAAGTGTGCGTCCTGCATCAGCGGCGACGCCGGCACTGGAAGCGCGAGTTTTGGCAGGTCGGGCGCATAATGAAGACGCGGCGCTGGTGTCTATTCCTGCGGGCATGGCCATTGTGCAAACGGTGGATATTTTATCACCCATTGTGAACGATCCCTACACTTTTGGGCGCATTGCCGCCGCCAATGCCCTTTCTGACGTCTACGCCATGGGCGGCACGCCTTGGTGTGCTATGAATATGCTGTTCTTCCCTACTGCCTGTCATGGCGTTGTGGGTGAGGCGCATGTGGCCGCCATCTTAAAAGGCGGTTTAGACGCCTTAGCAGAAGCGGAAGCTGTGCTTGTGGGCGGGCATACGGTGGAAGATGCAGAAATTAAATACGGCATGTCTGTGACAGGCATTATTGATGCCAGTAAAAAAGCCACCAATGACGGCTTACGCGTAGGCGACAGACTTATTTTGACCAAGCCCTTGGGCACAGGTATTTTATCCACTGGGGTCAAAGCCCGTTGGGATAATTACCAAGCCAGTGAAGCTTTATTGTCTCACTGGTGCGCCAAGCTCAACAAGCACGCCGCCAGTATTATCCGTGATTTTTCTCTGCAAGCCGCCACAGATATTACAGGCTTTGGACTTGGTGGGCACAGTATTGAAATGGCGCGCGCGTCCAAGGTGCAAGTGGTCATTGACACGCAGAACTTGCCCATCATGGAGCATGTTCTTGACTATGCCCATAATGGTCTTATTCCCGCGGGAAGCCATATTAATAGAAAATACTGGCAAGCCTTCACACAGCATGAAAGAAGCCTTGACGCCAGCATTGAGAGCGTCGTCTTTGATGTACAAACCTCTGGCGGTCTCTTATTAGCTGTGCCTGAGGCGCAAGTACAGGAGGCTGTAGAGCATCTGCACAGCCTTGGAGAAGAAGCACATCTTATAGGCTTTGTACAGGCCTTGGAAGAGGGAAGTCCTTTGTTACTTATATAGCAATTACTGTTTTGAATTGCTTCATCGCAAGCTCTTTATAATAGCATTGTATCATAATCATTATAAAGAGCGTGCGACAAAACAGCGCCCCGAAAGGCTTGTAGCCGTTAAGCATGGTACCAGCCTTACGCCAATCAACAATAACGCACCCATTTTTTATTTAGAATCCGCCACCAATAAATACACAAGCTTATCCGCAATATGTAAAAGCTCTTTGTGCGCTCCAGCGCTGTGCATAACAGAACCAAAGAGCATTTCTTGTTGCTTTTTCAATAAATCTCTGTTGATAACCTTGGGCATGGGCACAGCTAAGGTGGTGGCAAGACGCTCTGCCAATAAATAGCCCTCTACACCCAATAAAAAGGACGGAAGCACTTGCGAAAATACGGCTTTATGTTCTTGCCAATATTGTAAAGCTTTTTCGTTAGGCTCACAACTGAGCACAGTACATAAGGTTGTATATAAATTGTTCAGCGC
>CAYJFR010000263.1:0-2756 GCA_964369335.1 uncultured Desulfovibrionaceae bacterium
GGTGTGACTATGGATATTGCCCTTAAACTTCTTGCTGTCTTTAGAAATGCCTATGTATTTCATCTTCTTATCTCTCTGTAATTATGAAAAAATGATGCAATTATGCTTTTTAATGCTCACAAAAACCGTGTCGCCTATATTATACAGCACATTGGTTCTGAAAAGCCTGTCAGACTTGATAAGCACATCACCAAATTTTATTGTATAGCGGATAACACTGCCTCTATTGGAGTAAGAAACAATTTTCCCTTCAAATTGATAAGATTCATCGTCTCTTTCCAAAGTGGGGAACAGTTCCACCGTTTCAGGGCGGATGGCAACTTCTTTGACATTTTGCACTTGGTGGGCTTTGTCCTTATTCAAAACCACAAAGTCATCCTTGCTCAAGATATTGTAATTGCCAATAAAACTGGCGGCAAAGGAGGTCTTGGGCTTGGTGTAAATTTCCATGGGAGCGCCCGATTGTTCCACCTGACCAGCATGGAAAAGATGCACGACGTCAGACATGATCTTGGCCTCGTCTTGGTCATGGGTGACAAAAAGTGTGGTAATGCCCATTTCTTGCTGAATGGCGCGAATTTCTTGTTGCAAAGAGCGGCGCAATTTGGCGTCAATGGCTGATAAAGGCTCATCCAACAAAAGCACCTTAGGCTCGTTAACTATGGAACGTGCCAAAGCCACGCGTTGCTGTTGACCGCCCGAAAGCTCGTGGGGATAGCGCTCTTCCTTGCCCAACAAATCCACCATAATAAGGGCCGTGCGCACTTTAGAGTGGATAATTTCCTTATCTAATTTCTTTAAGCGAAGCCCAAAAGCCACATTATCATACACATTCATATTGGGAAAAAGGCTGTATTGCTGAAAAACCATACCAATATTTCTGTCTTTAGGGGCTTTATGCGTAATATCTTCCCCATTAAGAATAATAGAGCCATCACTCACCTGCTCAAGGCCAGACAAACAACGCAATAAGGTACTTTTACCGCAACCAGAAGGCCCCAATAAGGTGACTAGCTGCCCCTGTTCAATATTTAAGGAAATATTATTTAATACGGTGTTTTCGCCAAATCTTTTAACAATATTTTTAAATTCAATATAACTCATGATATTAACCCTTATGAAGACCTTTTTCTAATTTTTGACTTTTTCTGAAAGCTATTAAAGAAATGACAAAAGTAACAAAGAACAACACAACCACAATGGCGCTGACAAATTGCCCAGAAGAAAACATATTTCTGAAAAGATACACTTGAGTGGTGGTGTAATGGTTACCGGCAATGGTATTTACAATAACAAAGTCGCCAAAGATAATTGCCAAGGACAGCAATGCTGAAATAAGCATAGCTTGAGAGATACTAGGCACAATAATTTTAAAAAAGGTATAAAAATTACTGGCGCCAAGCAATTGGGCGGCTTCTAAAATACGTCTGGTATCAATGGTAGCCAAGCTGTTTTTTAAACCTTGGTACATATAGGGTAAAATAATAATGCAATAGGTGCAGATAAGTAACAGCACTCTATTGGAAAGTATGCCGGGCGCGCCCACATACAAAGATATAATACTCACGGGCAAAATAATACCTTGAATGGCGTAAGGAATAGTGCAAATAATGCTCAAATATTTGTCCCACTCAGGGTGATACACTATGACCACATACATGACTAAAAGCAGCATTCCCATAGTCAAAGCAATGGGCACTACAGAAATAGCAAGGGTTCTGAGAAGAGCTTGCCAAAAAGTGCTGTCGGCAAAAAGCTCGGCATAAAACTTTAGGGTAAAGCCTGAGGGCAAAAGCTGCATCCATTCCGTGAACAGAGAATATACAAGGGTCACAAAAAGAGGCAAAAACAAATATAAAGATATGCCCCACATGACGGCAGTATTGGATTTTTTCTGACTAGACATAACTATGCGCCCTTCCTTTTTTCGATAACTTTGTCTTTAATAACAATGGAAAGTACCATAAGTCCCATAAGTATCACCGATAAAGCCGAACCAAATTCAGGACGTTGCACCACATCTCCCACAAATTGCTCAGAAATACGTATGGGTAATAAGGACAAGTTGTTCGTCATAAGGGCGTAGGCTGTGGCATAGGCGGCAATGGCGTTGGCAAATAAAATACTAAAGGTGCTTAAAAGGCTTGGAATAAGCGCTGGTAAGCCCACCTTACACCAATAATCTAGGCGCGTTCCGCCCAGCAAAGCTACGGCTTCAGGCCATTCTTTTTTTAGGGTTTTAAAGGCAGGAATCATAAGCAAGGTGGCGAGAGGAATTTGAAAGTAAATATAGGTAAGTAACAAACCGCTCACGCTGTACAAATTGAACTCTGCCAAGGCGTCCAGTCCAAAAGCTTTACCAAAATTCACAATGATGCCCACATTGCCAAATAAGATGATATAGGCAAAGGCTAAGGGAATGCCCGAAAAATTGGAGGTCATATTCAGAATATTAATGAAGAGCGTTTTTTTATGACCGTGTGAAGACTCATACGCCTTAGCTCCAAAAAATGCCACCACAAGCCCTATGAGCGCTGACACCACAGAGATGATCACACTATTAAGAATTGCCTGTTGATACAGCCTTTTAGAGAAAATATTGACATAGTGTTCAAAGGTAAAACCCATGCCGTCAGCGGGGGTGAATGAGCGAAAAATCACCATAATGACGGGAAGTATTTCAAAAAGTAACACCACAAAAAGAAAAGGTACCAAGGCAAAGAGGTAAAGTTTACTATTTTTCATCCCTATTCCTA
>CAYJFR010000264.1:0-2739 GCA_964369335.1 uncultured Desulfovibrionaceae bacterium
AGGTCAAATTCTGTAAAAGAAAGGTCAAATTTATTGGCTTCTATTTTGGACATATCCAAAATATCATTGATAACGCCCAATAAATGCGAAGATGCTTCATGAATACGCTCAAAGCAATAATCTTTTTTTTCTAAGGAGGTGGCGTCGGAGCCGATTTTCGTCATACCTATGATGGCATTCATGGGCGTGCGTATTTCGTGGCTCATATTGGCAAGAAAATTGGATTTGGCAAAATTGGCGCGCTCTGCTTCTTCTTTGGCAAGAACAATGTCTGTGAGGTCGTGGAACATGGCCATAACACCCATGAACACTTCTTTTTCATCTTTTAAAGGCGAAAAATTCACTGCATAATGTTGCTTATTATGATTGACTTCTATGGTTTTTTTGAGATTGATGGCAACGCTATTTTTTAAACATTGCTCAAAAAGCGCGTTGAGCTTAACACTACGCTTTCCAAGCAAAAGCTTATCAAAAATATCTTCAAAGTATAGACCCCGTAAAGGTTCTGCATGCGAAACACCAATATGCTCCAAAAACTTATTGGTACAGTATAAAAGCTTGCCTTCTGCGTCAAAAACAAGAACTATTTCGGTGGTATGCGTTAAAAGAAGGTTTAAATATACGTCCTGTTTTTCTTTTTCTTTAAATAAAGAAAGCGTGACAGAGCGTTTGGCCTCAACTGCCTGACGAGCCCTTTCAAGCATGGCAACATACGTCTGATTTTGACGCATAAGCCGCTTATTTTCTTTTTGCAATAACTCAAGTTCTGTTTTCATATAAGGCTCATTTCTTTATCACAATTTTTCAAACATACATACAGTAAAAGTGAAATTGTGATAGCGATTTTGTATACGCCCATCAGCAAAAGTCACAGGGCAAATTTCTCCACGCGCATAGAGTTGGTGATAAGGTAAGTTTCTGTCCACTATTTGTAAAGCCACATGGGCTTCACCCAAGGGGTCACCACCTAAAATAACACTACGTCCTGCACAGCCCACCACAAGAGCACCGTCTAAGGTGTCCTTTTGAGCTTCAATGCTTTCTAGTATGCGCTGCGCCTTTCCAAGCACATCTTCAGGCGTTTGTAAAGCAATAAAAATAGACGCCCCTTTAGGCATTTCACCGCCAAAGCTGATATGTCCCTCTGATGTAAGGCATAAAGCTTCACGCGCCACCAAGGGAGAACCGTCGTGATAAGACACAAGAAAAGGTAATACTGTGCCCGATTCTGTGAGTTCCTTTGTGGAAAGCCCCAAGCTATAAATGTAATTTATAACGGGCATATCATTGACGGTAAAAACAGTATTTCCCGCAGAGGCTGTGATGGTAGCTTTCTTATTTTGCAATTCGTCTGGGTCTAAAGAGGCAAACATAAAGCGCGGTTTTAAAGGTCCTTCAATATACACCAAGGCCAAAGCGTCTTTATAGGCTTGCCCATTATACAACACAAAAGCGCCTTCAGCGTCTGCTGTGTGGTCACTGGCAAGCCCGCCAAAGAGAGGCGTATTGTCGGTAAGACCTGTAAGGTAAGAAACAATTTCTTGTCCGCTGATAGTACGAGAAAAAGGCGCATATACTAAAGTCATAGCGTGTTTTTCAGACAGTTCTTGTTGCATAGACGTATGAAGCGCGTCAATGGCCGTTGTATAGCCTTGCTGTAATGAGCTTGAAACACCTGTAATAAAAGTGTTTTTATCACTCATAAGCACAGTCAGCGTCAAAATACCTAAATCTGCCTCTCCATCACAGCTAGAGGCTAGTGTGGTCATGCCCACACAGTCAAAGGGCAAAGCCTGTGCTAAAGCGGCCACCACGCCTGTTTCTATGGCGTCTGTATGTGTTGTCACAATGCCTACAGCGCTTTTGCCCACGCTGTCATGTAGCACATGCGGGGGAAGCGCTTGCAAAATTTCTTGCACTGCCTTTTGAGGCTCGTCTATTTCGTAGGTGTGTGCTACATACATTTTCATAGCAATAATTCCTATTAAGGTTTTAACGTCTTAAACAACTTATACTCTTGTAGATACAAGAGTCAATGAAAAATACGCAGATAAGTTTACAGGGCAAGACCATTGTATGGTTTTAATAGGCATATTGTTAACTTTTTTTGTATAAGGAACTTTTTTATCTACACATAATAAAAGCCCCTGACCACATTTGCGGGCAGGGGCTTAGGCATGTAAGAGATGTTAGCTATGACTTAGAAGCCAAATCCGTCATCGTCATTACCGGAAGAGTTGAAGCCAAAGTCACCAGTAATACCGCGTGGGGTATCATCTGGCAATTCTTCTACAGCTTCTTCAACAGCTTCGGCACCTGCGGCCCCAGCAGCACCAGCGGCGCCGGCAGCTACAAAGCCTTTCATATTATCTTTAATGGCGCCCTTAATCATGCTCAAAAGCTCAGCTTGGTCCACAGGCATTTTGCCTTGGAAAGGAATGAGCTCTTTACGCAAAGCACCCATATCTGTAGTCATGGTTTTGATTTTTGCTTCCAACTGACCACATTTTTTCTCAAGCTCACTAGCCTTTGCTTCAGCAGGCTCAAGCACTTCAATCTTGGATTGGAGAGCGGCAATTTCGGCGCTTTGCGCTTTATTGGTTTCGTCCATATCCTTGAAGCAGTCCAACATTTTGGCTGCAAGCGCTTGGAAGGCAGCGCTCATGGGTGTCATGGAAACAGAGTCGCCATGACCTTTTTTCTTTTCTTCAACGAAGGTATCCCACGCAACAGCGCCAT
>CAYJFR010000265.1:0-2726 GCA_964369335.1 uncultured Desulfovibrionaceae bacterium
AGTTACTTCAAGCCACACCTGTATGTCTTCAAGCTGTTTTTGTACAGATTTAGGACCTGTGCCACCAGAGGTGTTACGGCGTAAAACAGCCTCTTTATAATCCAGCACCTTAAAGACATCTTCGGCAATATGCGAGCAAATACCCTGCATTTCAGCAAGACTTAAATCTTCAAGCCCCTTGCCTTGTTGCTCTGCAAGAGCCACAGTAGCGCCAGTGATATGATGCGCTTCACGGAAAGGAATGCCCTTGCCCACAAGATAATCAGCCAATTCTGTGGCATTTAAAAAGCCAGCCTTGCACGCGGCATACATACGGTCGGTGCGGAAGGTGAGCGCGTCTAACATTCCTGCCATAAGCGTCAGAGAAGCGCGTAAAGTCTTATCCGCATCTAAGAACGGCTCTTTGTCCTCTTGTAAATCTCTATTGTATGTCAGAGGCAAGCCTTTTAAGGTGGTGAGCATGGCCATAAGGCTTCCGTACACCCGCCCTACTTTACCGCGCATAAGCTCTTCCACATCGGGATTTTTCTTTTGTGTCATAATGGAAGACCCTGTAGCGTAGCCGTTATGAAGCTTAATAAAGCCAAATGCAGGATTAGCCCACAGCAAAATTTCTTCACAAAAACGCGAAAGGTGCATCATGGTGCAAGAGGCTGTGAACAAAGCTTCTGCTAAAAAATCTCTGTCTGCCACAGCGTCCATAGAATTATGAAATACACCGTACATATCCAATTCTTCCGCCACAAGATGCGGATTAAGATTGTAAGTGGTGCCAGCCAAAGCCGCCGCTCCCAAAGGAGAAATGCGCACGCGTCCCTCACAATCTTGCATACGCGCTGTATCGCGTGTAAACATCCACGCATAGGCAAGCATATGCTGCGCAAGGCTCACAGGCTGCGCTGGCTGTAAATGGGTGTAGCCTGGTAAAATGGTTTCTTGGTGCTCAGCGGCGCGTTTAACAAAGACCGCCACAAGCTCACGGGTGAGGCGTTGCCATTCACGCATGCTATCGGAAACGAAGAGACGAAAGGCAAGACCCACCTGATCATTACGACTACGACCAGTATGTAACTTCTTGCCCACGTCTCCCACCATTTCCGTCAAACGCGCTTCGATATTCATGTGTACATCTTCAAGAGCTAACTTCCACTCAAAGTTTCCCGCTTCAATTTCTGCCTGCACAGCGTCCAAACCGTTGATAAGACGTGTGGCTTCTTCTTCGGTGAGAATACCTTGACGACCAAGCATACGCGCGTGGGCTTTGGAGCCGGCAATATCGTGAGCATAGAGAGCTTGGTCATAAGAACAAGACTCGGTATAGGCTGCCACAGCTTCTTCTGGGCCTTGTGCGAAACGTCCGCCCCAAGATGTATTTTTAGACATAAATATCTCTTCTTATAGCAATTATTTTAAGTTCATCTTTTGTTTCATACCAGCAATGGTACGCAAACGTAAGCCGTCAAGACGGATAAAGCCAGCGGCGTCCTTATGGTCATAGGTAGCTTCGTCGGCTTCTTCAAAGGTAGCAAGGTCGTGTGAGAACAAGCTATAAGGAGATGTGCGGCTGATAGGCCAAGCATTACCCTTGTACAGCTTTAATGTCACAGTACCCGTAACAAATTCTTGTGCTTTATCCATAAGCGCTTGCATAACTTCGCGCTCAGGGGCAAACCAGAATCCGTCATAAATGGTAGTAGAATAGCGCGGCACGAGCATATCACGCACAGCAAGAACTTCACGGTCAAGACAAAGACCTTCAAGGTCACGGTGCGCTGCATAAATAATAGTACCACCAGGAGTTTCATACACGCCGCGGCACTTCATGCCTACAAAGCGATTTTCTACCATATCAAGGCGTCCTATGCCATGTTTTGCACCTAAAGCATTCAAATGCTTTACTATGGTTGCAGGGGACATGGTTTCACCGTTCAATGCCACAGGATTACCGCGTTCAAAACCTATAGTAATGGTTTCAGGTTCGTCAGGAGCTTGTTCCATGGGCACACAAAGACGATAGCAAGTTGAATCAGGAACGGCGCCTGGATCTTCTAATTCAGAACCTTCAAAGCTGCAATGCAACATGTTTTCGTCCATGCTGTAACGTTTCGCTTCGGAAGAAATGGGGATATTGTGCTTATCAGCAAAGGCATTTAAGGCTGTGCGGGACATAAGGTCCCACTCGCGCCAAGGAGCAATAACACGCAAATCTGGTGCAAGAGCGTTCACAGAAAATTCAAAACGTACTTGGTCATTTCCCTTACCTGTAGCGCCATGAGCCACAGCGGTGGCGCCTTCTTTGCGGGCTATTTCCACAAGGCGTTTGGCGATAAGAGGACGGGCAATGGCTGTACCAAGAAGATAACGGCTTTCATACAATCCACAAGCGCGCATCATGGGGAAAACATAGTCGCGTGCAAATTCTTCGCGTAAATCTTCCACATAGGCTTTGGTGGCGCCAGTTTTGAGAGCCTTTTCTTCCACACCGGATAAGTCTTCACTTTGACCAAGATCAGCTGTCATGGTGATAACTTCGCAGTTATATGTCTCAATAAGCCATTTTAAAATGACAGAGGTATCCAGTCCGCCGGAATACGCAAGAATAACTTTATTTACTTTTTTCATTTTTCCCTCAATTACCTTTTTTATACGAACACTTTGGAATGTTGCCAAAGTTTTCTGGGGGAAAACCTTTTCTGAAGAAAAGGTTCTTCCCCCAGACCCCCTTT
>CAYJFR010000266.1:0-2691 GCA_964369335.1 uncultured Desulfovibrionaceae bacterium
TACAGGCTATTGTGGCATTTCAGCAAGAAAAAGGCATTTTAGGCATACATCCCACTATGATTCCCGCCTTGCTTGCCTATCTGATGTTCTTGCCCGGAACTATGGGCACAGTGCCTTTTGATATTCCTGAAGCTGAAACAGAAATTCTTGAAGGACCATTGCTTGAGTACAGCGGGCCGCCCTTGGCTTTATTCTATATGGGTTCTGCCTTAAAGACCTTTGTGGTGCTGGGGCTTGGCGTAGCGCTCTTTTTCCCCGGCACTTTCCCCGGATTTTTAGGGGAATTTTGGATTGTGAATATAGTGTGGTTCTTTGTGAAATGTCTTTTACTTATGGCATTGGCATTGACCCTTGTAAAATCTGCCACGGGGCGTTTTCGCATTGACCAAGCCCTAGGTTTTTATATTAAATACCCTACTATGCTGGCACTTATAAGTCTTGTGCTTGTATGGTTACAGTAGCTGTAAGGAGATTTTTGTGGATATTTTAAAAAAACTTTCTGTGCGCTCTCCTTGGCTTTTTCGCATCAATGCAGGCTCGTGTAATGGCTGTGATGTGGAACTTGCCACCACGGCATGTATTCCCCGCTATGATGTGGAGCGCCTTGGCTGTAAGTATTGTGGCAGTCCGCGCCATGCAGATATTGTGCTGATTACTGGCCCTTTAACCATACAAGTGAAGGAAAAAGTGTTACGCGTATGGGAAGAAATTCCTGAGCCTAAGGTCACTGTGGCTGTGGGCATTTGTCCCATTTCTGGCGGTGTCTTTCGTGAGGGCTATACCATCGAAGGCCCTTTAGACCGTTATATTCCCATTGACGTTAATGTGCCTGGCTGTCCGCCGCGCCCCCAATCTATTTTAGAAGGTGTAGTATTAGCGCGGAAAATTTGGCTGCAAAAATTGGGAGTGGAGGCATAATATGGCAAAATTCTTAAAAGTATTAGCCAGAAACCTGCGCCTAGGCCCTAGCACTGACCCTTTTCCCTTGGGGGAAACATTCACGCCGGAGCGTTTTCGCGGCAAGGTGGTTGTAGACGCTGAAAGATGCATGGGTTGCGGCATTTGTCGTCATGTGTGCGCGGCAGGGGCTATTAATATTGATGTGCGTGCAGATCAATCAGGATACGATTTCACAGTGTGGCATAATTCGTGCTGTTTGTGTGCACAATGTCGCCATTTTTGCCCAGCCAAAGCCATAACGTTAAGCACCGATTGGCATAACGCGCACCCACAATCGGAAAAGTTTACTTGGACAGAGTCAAAATTTATGCCCTATATGGCTTGTAAAGGGTGCGGTGCCAGTATGCGCTTATTGCCTGTGGATATGGCAGTAAAGCTCTATGCCAAAAATACGGATATTGACGCGCTGCACGTGAGGGAATTGTGCCCTGCTTGCCGTCAAGTGGAAGATGCCAAACGCATTGAGGGCAAGATGCGGGCTTTGGATACGCAAGACTAAAGATTTGCTTTTATTATGTTAAAAAATAAAGGATAACATATGTCCGCTCAAGAAAATATAGCAAGCCTCTTACAAGAGCTTACAAATATAATGGAAAACAGCAAGGAAACCACAGACGCTGTCATGTACAGTGTTAGTAAAGATGAAGAAGGCAATGCCTTTCATTGGTTTAGCTTAGAATTACCACAACATATCGTTCCTGCCACACAGGCTTTGTTTACGCATGGCGCGCGTTTGGCCATGGTCACCGCCTATAATATGCAACATTTACAAGACCCTGTGTACGAGGTGTGTTACCATTTTGAGCTTGAAGGTGTGGTTATAAATGTGACGGTGTTACTTGATGTTAAAAATCATGCTGTGCCTTCCATCAGCTCTATTTACGCCAATGCCGATTGGCACGAGCGCGAAATGATGGAATTGTATGACATTGAAGTACAAAATCATCCCAATCCGCGCAGGCTCTTTCTTTCGGAAGAGCTGGACAGCGGCATTATGGGAGAAGCTGTGCCCCTTTCCATTATGATGAACGGCGCGTGTACGGTAGATTTATGGGAACGCATTCTCAAAGACCGCAACGAGGCAGAACAAAAAGTCGTCACTTCTTCATCAAGTACTGAGGTATAATATGAGTCAAGACAATACCTTCACCCTTCCCCTTGGCCCTGTACACGTAGCGCTTGAAGAGCCTGTGTACTTCCACCTCACTGTGGAAGGCGAAACTTTGCGTAAGGTGGATATTACTTCGGGACACGTACACCGCGGTATGGAAGCACTGGCAGGACAAAGAAATATTTTAAAAAACGTGACCTTAACCGAGCGCGTATGTTCTTTATGTTCCAATAGTCACGCTTTTACGTATTGTATGGTTGTGGAAAATCTTTTGCAAATGCGCGTCAGCACAAGGGCAAAATATTTGCGCGTCATGGCGGAAGAAATCAAACGCATTGCTTCGCATTTGTTTAACCTTGCCATTCAAGTACATATTATCGGCTTCAAATCGCTCTTTATGCATATGATGGAAGTACGTGAAATCATGCAAGATGTTAAAGAGACTGTGTACGGAAATCGTATGAACTTGGCCGCTAACTGCATTGGCGGTGTAAAGTATGATGTAGATGCTTCCATGATGCAGTTTTTATTGAAAAGCTTAGATAAAGTAGAAGAATATACCAAGGAAATACAAGAGATTTTCTTAACAGACAAAATGATTTTGACACGTACACAAGGGC
>CAYJFR010000267.1:0-2671 GCA_964369335.1 uncultured Desulfovibrionaceae bacterium
TCTCCGCAACAACCTCTGGGCGTTCATTATGCCCAGTAACGGTAAAGGCTATGTCCTTACTGTTAGACGCACCGAATCTGTCAGTAGTGGTAAGGGTAAAGGTTTCTGTGGCTTTGGCATTATCAGCAAGAGCTTTTAGCGCTTCGTATTGCTCACCCTCTTCGGCAAGAGCGTATCTATAGTCACCATTGGTATATACAGTGAAGTCACCATATTTTCCGTTAATAACAAGAACAACGCCCTCTTCTGGTACTTCACTGCCTGCTTCTGTGGCTTTCACATCAGCTACAAGCTTAGCACTGCCTGTAAGGGTTTGATTCATAAAATGGTCACCGGCATCGGCGTCATCAATGACAATCTTACCTGTGGCAACGGTGTCATAAAGATTTGTGTCGGCATTGACGCTCACATCGTTAAAGTCTTTGACTATGGTCAAGATGGGGGCGTCGTTGGTGCCTGTGACTTGTATGCTGAGTGGTACACTTGCAGATTCCTCATCATCAAGAGTGACTCCAGCAATATTAAACGGAATAGTAAAACTGTCATTATGGTCAAGAGCCTTAACAGCTTCACTGTTTTTATTTAAAGTAAAGCTATAGTTAGCCCCTGTGGCGTTTTTGGTAATGCTCAAAGTGCCGTACTCTGTGGTGAAAGTAGTCGTATTACCGCGTGTGACACCTGGATCGTAGGTTTCTTCACCTATTTCCAAAACATATTTGCTCGCTGGTTTACTCAGCTCACTAAGAACTAAGCTGCCTTTTGCTACAAGGCTAC
Organism: uncultured Desulfovibrionaceae bacterium; assembly: GCA_964369335.1. GTDB lineage: Bacteria > Desulfobacterota > Desulfovibrionia > Desulfovibrionales > Desulfovibrionaceae > CAYJAD01. Next base: position 775 of record CAYJFR010000267.1, read on the forward strand.
CAGCATAGGCAGCGGTGGGAGTATCTAAGTAATTATCTTCACCAAAGCGGTCACGCCCAACACCAGCGGCTATGGGTTGAGTATCAGGTTCAGAGATAGAATCAATGATAACACCAACTTGCACAACCTCACGAGTGTCTTTTGTAAGCCCTTGTGTAGCAGGCGCTTCGAGAGGTACAAAAGCTGGAATTTCAATACCAAGATCATATTTGCTATCAGACGCAAGCCCTTGGGCATCACGTACTTCTATATGGAATGGAGGCGTAAAAACTTCGTCCCTTTCAAGAGCGGCAAGAACTGGATGCTCATAATTAGGTTCAAATTTATATTTATAACCAAAGGCATTGGCATCAAAATCTTCAGCTGTAGCAAAATCACCTTCCACCACACGCTGTAAGGTCACAACACCGTATTCAGTAGTATAAGTGGTGGTAGTGCCGCTGGTTTTGCCTGTATATGCTGTACCAATATCATTGACTAAAACATATTTTAAAGCACTGTCAGTGGTTTCAGCATCTATCCCCTTCACAAAGCCTAAGAAGTCTGTATTGGTGAAAATACTATCTACTTCTCCAGATACTCCACTATTTTCAATAACAGGCGCATCATTTTGCCCATAAATGGTGAAAGAAAGGGTTTTATTCACAAATACTTCATTACCCTTGCTGTCTTCTGTACCGTTGCCGGTTTGTATAGTGAAACTTTCCGTGACCTTTTGCCCTGCGGTAAGCTTTGAAACAGCTTGCAGCTGCTCTGGAGCAGAGCCAGCTTCATATGCATATGAACCATCAGGTTGTAGTATAAGGATACCGTACGTGCCAGCAACGACTACATCCTCAGAGTCAATAGGAATAGGCTCATTATTAGCACCTGTAACAGTAAACGTAAGTGCATCACCGTCTATATCATCCAATAAAATTTTACCCTTTGCACTGACGTCCTCTTCACGCAAATCAAGGGTATTATCTGTCCCTTGCAAAATTTCAATGGTGGGGAGGTCATTGGTACCAGTGACTTGTATGTCTACAGTGGCAGTAATAGTAATAGGAACATCAACGCCCACAAGCTTATCATCCACACCGGATTGCCCTTGCTCTTGCCTGATAAAAGTATAACTCAAATCCAGAGGGCTTCCATTATCATTGTCAGCAACATCATTCACCCCAAGGCTTTGCACAGCATCATGTGTGCTATCAAGGGTAAATTTATAGCTGACTGTGATTTCTGTTCCGGAAATTTTTGCGGAAGGAGCAGGAAGCGTCATTACAAAAGTACCGTGGTCCATTTCAAAGGTGACCGTATTCCCACTAATCTTACCATAGGAGACTATTCCATTATTATCTTTACACGCGAGGACTAAACGCCCCTCTTCAGGATAGGGTATGGTAAAAGTACCTGTTTTTGTAACAGCTTTGTCAGATTCAACAAATTCGAGATTAGGCACATTAGACATAATAACATCTCCTTGTGATAAGGCAGAAAGGTTTACAATCTTATATAACTATCTTTTATTAATAAACATTTTACAAAGACAAGCGCAGGACGCACCAATCTTTGCAAAAACTGTATACGAAGATATAAAATAATGCAACGCTTTAAAATAACATCTTTTAAAGTGCACCTCACTGCTAAGATATTCGTATTTACACAATAACATCTAAAAGCACTGTAAAGCATGGGGAGAAAGGACACGGCAGAGGCTGGAGCTTGTCATAATAGGCTAAACTATCCGCCGTCAGAAAACACCTACCGAAGCACATTGTCCCATATTTGGGAAAGGCTCAAACGTAAGCGTTCACTATCAGAAGAGTATAAGTCTTGTTATACTTTTGTCTATGGATTTATTCATAAAAAGTATATTATGGTCTAATTGCATTTCCATTGGCATCATATTTTA
>CAYJFR010000268.1:0-2635 GCA_964369335.1 uncultured Desulfovibrionaceae bacterium
GTGTTTGGCCTCTTCGGTATTTCCAAGGAATTTATGACAAAGCCCAAGATTGGCAATATCCATAATAGATCCTTTATCTATGCGCAACACTTGTGTAAAATCTTCAGCGGCAAGGGCATATTCTTGTAACTTAAAGTGAGCAACACCGCGCAGATTGCCGTATTCTTTCATATCAGGGCAATAAGCAACGGCTTTTGTGAGATAGGGTAGGGCGTTTTTCCAATCTTGCAAAAGCGTTAAGCTGTAACCTGCATAAAAAGCGGCAAGCCCCTTGGCGTCGTTTTCTGGTTGTAAAGGCTCGGCTTGGGCAAAAAGAGCGTGGGCGTGCACGTATTCTTCTTGGCGTAGGGCAAGCATGCCTTGAAAGAAGGGAATAAAATGTGCTTTAGGGTAGAATTCTTCTAACAGTTCTAAGCCTTTGAGCGCTTCTTCTGTGTCACATTCTTCGGCAAGAATACGTCCTACAAAAAGCCCAAGGCTTTGATTCTTGTCTCTCTCACGAAAGGCAAGACCGGGCACAAGGCAATAATGCGTATGTATACCAAGCTGGGGATGCATGGTGGAAATAGCGTATACAGGATGAGCGCGTTCTTGTAAGCCTGTAATGAGCTTTTGCACTTCTACAAGAATATCGTCTGCCAAAACCGAAGGCAAAGAGTCTAAAGAGCAAATTTCGCCTTGCGTAAGCCAGATAATATCTTCTAATTGATCAAATTTGGTGAGACCTGAAGCTTCGTAACAAGCAGAAGTGCAAAAATCTCCTGCTAGCTGTGCCACTTCTGTTACGGCGCGTATGGCGGCCTTGGCAGGGCTGGCGGCCGTGCCTGCGGTGAAGACAATTTCCGAACTATGCGAAAAAGTACTGCTGTCCCATGCCACAGCGCCCACGGTGGGCACAGGCATATCAAGGGAAAAATCTTTGAGAATCAGGGTGATATTTTCACGAGCAAAGGCGGCAATAAGCTCTTGCAAGGTGGGGTCATCTATGCTTGCGGGGTCAATGGTGGGCGTGATGCGCTGTTCTCTGTCAATGAGACAACAAACGTGACGCTCTACCAATTCGCAAAGCCCTTGTAAAAGAGATTCTTCTTCGGTATTGCCGGCGGAAGTACCGTTGAACTCACCGAGCTTTTTGAACCAGTTGAGCGGCGCCCAAACCTCACGCATATGCACAAGGTCGGTAACGGGGAAAAATTGCCAAGGTAAAAGGTCTAGCAAAACTTCGGCTTTTTCTGGTGCAAGAGTATCTTCTACAGCTTGCAAAATATGCTCAATGGGCATGAGCTTATGCCCAAATTTTTCCTTGGCTTGACTCCATGTGCAGGTAACACAGTTGGGAAGCTCTTCCCAAAAGGTGAAAAAGGCGTAGCGTTCCATAAGCTCCATAAGAGCGGAGGCTTCGGCTTGGATGGGGGAAGCGCCCTTTCCCATTTGCTTACGTGTGGGCATAACGCGCTTGGCATCGGCACCGCAATTACTCAAAAAGACGGGAATACCAAGACGCCCTGTATCGGTGCGCGTGGTGCTGGCTAAAATATCCAAATCAATTTCTTGCAGACGGGCGCGTACATGCGCCACTGTGTCAGCGGGAGATTTTGCTTTATCAAGTTCTAAACTGTGTGCTTTAGGGCAAGACTGTAATTGTATCACTTGGGCTCCAAAATATGTAAGGCATAGACGCGTTTTTCTTCTTCGCCATCTTCATTGGTTCCGCGTACACCCACAAGCAACTCTTGAATGCGGAAGTTTTTCTCTGCTTGCTTAAAGAATCGTGGGCGCTTGCGTGCCATATCTGTACATAAAATAGCTTTACCGCCTGCGGCAAGATGGCGCTGTAAGCATTTAATGAGCGGGCGGTGCAATTCTTCTAAATATAAAATTTCTGAGGCGGCAATCATGTCAAAGCGTGTGTCTCCCAAAGAGGCACGACTGTCAGTAATATCCACGTGACGCACGCTCACCGTATCTTGTAGATTGTTTTTTAAGACATTGGCTTTGGCAAAAAGAAGGGCATCGCTCACAATATCGCTGATGCAAACGGAGGAAAACCCGTAACGACTGGCTAATAAACCCAGCGTGCCGCAACCAGCGCCCAGCTCTAGCAATGTTTTTCCTTCTGGCTCCAATTTGCGTAAATAGCGCCCAAGGACGAAAGAGGCCGGCCATACTTTAGCCCAAAGAGGTAAGTCTTTTAAAGGGTTGTGTATGGCTTTTTTATGAATAAGCCCGTCGAGATGTTGGGTCATATTGGTGATGGAAAGAACCTCTAAAGGGTCACCGTCCACATGCAATGGTTCAAAATCAACGGTAAATTTTTGCTGTATCTGTTCTAAAAGTGCATCAAGTGCCGTATTGGTCATGAGGTATCCTATAGGAAAATGGAATGGTGGCATTTTGTCTTTTTTTATGTGGATATGCAAGCTTTTTATGTGAGGATATTTTACTTGATAAAGAAAGACAGGCATGTAAAACTTTTCTACGTTGACGGTGTATGCCGTGAAGTAGAGTTTTTTAGTGAAGGAGACGTGTACCATGACACGCAAAAATTTTATGAAAATATTTGTTGTTGTTGCTTGTCTATGTTTTTTTACGCAGCCAGTCTATGCTGAAAACAAATCCCCTTATTATTTTCTTA
>CAYJFR010000269.1:0-2581 GCA_964369335.1 uncultured Desulfovibrionaceae bacterium
GCCCCGCCATTACCGGTATTGAAGACGCCAATGGTAAAGCCATTGATTTTACTTTTTCCGTCACAGAATTTGAAGGCACTGACGACGCTGTGTTTAGCGGTACTATATCGGGTGACGATGTGGACAGTGATGACGATGCCGCTTCGGTGGATTTTTTTGTGACTACCACCGCAGATGCTAAAAATTACGGCGCCGACACCCTTGACACCATGGACGATAAAAACATTGATTCCCTTGGTAAAAATGTTGATGGTATGTATGGTTCTTTGACCATTAACGAAGACGGCGACTTTGAATATATTATGACTTCCGACGCTCTTGGTGAGGGGCAAACAGCCACTGAAAGCTTTACTGTTTTTGTAAAAGACCAACATGGCGCGTGGCAAGCTCAAGAGATTGTGGTTAATCTTACGGGTGCCAATGACGGCCCTACAGACCTTGAATTCACCATAGACGACGCCAAGGTTCTTGTGGTGGAGTCTGGTGTGGGGCGTGACAGTGACGGCGATATCATTGACAGTGAAAATCCTGGCAATGAAAATGCAAGCTTTAGTAGCGCATTGACTGTGACAGGAACTCTTTCTGCAAAAGACGCTGATAGTAATGATGATTTGACATTTTCTGCTACAGACTCCGTGGTGAGGGATGCTCAAGGCAATGTCATTGAGGGCGTGAGTGGCGATGATTTTGGCTCTTTTGATATTACGAATTTCTCTGACGCCAGTAATAAAAATAGCGGTGATTTTACTTTCACCTTGAACGAGGGCACAGCAGGCGCGCCCAATTCTTTTGTGGACTCTTTGAATGAAGGTGAAAGGGTTGATATTACCTATACGGTGGAAGCCAGCGACGGTAAGGGCGGTACTACTACAAATACCGTGACCATTACCGTTGAGGGCACTAATGACAGACCTGTTATGACCTCAGCTGTTGCAGCAGGTCATGGGGATGTGAAGAGTGTTATTGAAAGCACAGGTTCTTCTGATACCTATCTTATTTCGCATAATGCTGTGACCGAAGATGCAGCAGATACCACCATTGAAGGAAAGCTTTCCATTACTGACGCCGACGACGATGGCAAACTCAGCACAGATCAAACTCTCAGCGTGGCTCGTGTAGACAAGAGCGGTAATACTATTGGTACTGAGGTGAGCGAAGCAGAAGGCACTGATTCTAGTTTGGTCATTCATGGTGAATACGGCACACTGACAGTGAATGCCGACAGTTCGTATTCATATACCTTGCAAGCAGAGCCAAAGCTCAGTGATTATGGTGATAATCCTAACGACTCTGAGTATTTGGCGGCGCTTGAGCGTTATGAAGCTGTGCAAGATTTGGATGAGGATTCTTCTGTAGCAGAAAACTTTGTGGTAACCACCACAGACAAGCACGGCGCTAGCGACAGCGTGCAGCTTGATTTTTCTGTGAAGGGGTCTGACGATAAACCCAGCATTGAATTTACAGACCCTAATGCCACATCTGAAACGGTGATTGTTGACGAAGCTTTTCTTGAAAATGGCTCCATAGAGGGTAAGGAAGAAGGTTCAGCCGCGACTCAAACAGGCGTCATTACCTTTGATTTTGGTACAGATGGGCCAGCAGACAACGACGCTTTTGCATGGGACTTGAGCGAATCAGCTTTACCTGACGTATACAGCCATGACGGCGAACAACTTTCGTGGAGGGTCAATGGCGATGGTGACCTTGAAGGCTATATAGGCGATGATGTTTACATAAGTGTGAGCATGGAGCTTGGCACTGCCACTGACGGTAAGGTTGATGGTGAATATACTGTAACCTTGCATAAGCCCATAGAACATGACGCACCGGACAGCGGTGAAAGCAGTGATGAAAATCAAGACCTTGCTGGAAGTACAGATAATCTTGATACGCCTACAGATTTGAATTTTGGCTTTATTATTACTGACGGTGACGGCAGTACAGCCAATGGTAATTTAACGGTGAATATTGAAGACGATGTCATTGATATTACCAATACTGAGGGCGAAACCGTACACCTTGATAGTCCCAGTGACGACATAGACGGCGGGCTTGATTTCTTCACTGACAATGTGAGTGCTGAGTCCATTAAAAACGCCTTGCAAAAGGACGCAGATTCTGAACTTGAAGTGGATGAAAGTTGGAATTCGCACGGATATGAGGGGAATTTTTATGGCAATGATAATACAGACCCGTCAAAAATCACCACTGCTGAAGGCATAGTCATTCAAGGCGTTATTCTCAACAACAAAGGTGACATAAGCTCGGACGGTGTTATTCTTGGCTGGCGTGAAGATAATACCGATAAAAATGACGATGGTGTCAAAGACTACGGTGACGGGCTTGGTATGACCTCATCTACAGGCAGTGACAGCCACTATGAAGTGGGCGCTGGCGGAAGCTATGCTGACGGTGACAGCGTGGAAGCTTTAATCGTGACCTTACCTGAGGGCAGCGTGGCTTATGGTGTGGACTTGTCTTTCAGTTGTCTTTTTACCTCAAAAGAAGATGGCGGCGATTCAGCAGACAAGGACGCTGAATATGTGACCTTAGAATTTTATAAGGATGGCGAGCTTGTTTA
>CAYJFR010000270.1:0-1231 GCA_964369335.1 uncultured Desulfovibrionaceae bacterium
ATCCTAAAATGTATGGCAAGCTTACATGTATTGCGGACAAGCCCACATAAGGAATACAAAATGCCAACAAAATAACTAAGCACAGTAAAAAGCACGAACCGTACACCAGTCCGATAAAAAGCCATTTACCCACGCCGCCGTATAAGTCTTTGGGCAAAGAGAGAGGATTTTTTTTCCAGAGCATGGACTACTCGCTCTCCGTCGCTGACATTTGCATAACGCCTACTTTCCCCGCGCCTTTTTGCAAATAACCATTGGCAAAAGCAAGGGCGTCCATCTCCCCTTTACCTTGGGGACGCACTGTATGCAAAATATACCACTTGTCCGCAGTAGCAATGGCTAAAGAACCGTCATGAAGACGCCAAACTTCGCCCATTTGAGGCATTTTTTGTCCTTCTCCCAAAAATTCGCCGTAATCAGCCCAATAAGCGCCTATGTGCCCTGGGCTAAGCTTTATATCACAAAAATCTTTTTCAAGCCTTAAAATTCGCCCTTGAGCAGCCGGCCAAGAGGTGACTCCGCGAATTTGCGCATGCACTTCTTGCGCTGTTTTTGACCAATCAATAAAACCGTCTTCCTTGCGCAGCTTTGCCGCATGGGTGAAAGCACTATGGTCTTGCTCCACAGCAGGGACATTTTCTCCTGCTGCCATCCTTTGTAAAACGTGTAAAAGCGTATCAGTGCCTACTTCAGCAAGCAAAGTATGCATAGAGTCTGACGTATGCTCACCCACAGGTACAGCTTGCGTACAATACACAGGCCCACTGTCAAGCCCGGCTTCCATGCGCATAATGGCAACGCCGGTTTCTGCATGCCCATCCATAATGGCGCGTTGAATGGGCGCCGCTCCACGATATAAAGGAAGCAAAGAACCATGAATGTTAATGGGCGCAATACGCGGAATATCCAACACAGCTTGCGGCAATAACAAACCATAAGCGGCTACCACAAGAACATCAGGCTGTAAGGAGCGTAAGAAATCAATATCATCTTTATTTTTAAAATTCAAAGGTTGATACACTTCTACACCCTGTTCTTGCGCCAAAACCTTCACCGCAGGAGGCATAAGTTTTTTACCACGTCCAGCAGGTCTGTCAGGCTGACAATAGGCAGCCACAACGGAGCAAAAATCTGAAGCAAAAAGCTTTGATAAAATTTGCGCGGCAAAAGGAGGTGTACCCATAAAAACAATGCGTAAAGGAGAAATATTTTGTGACATGAAAAGCCTTTT
>CAYJFR010000270.1:1331-2511 GCA_964369335.1 uncultured Desulfovibrionaceae bacterium
TTTTTCACCTTTCCATCATACATGGTACGGCGCAAACGGCTAATATGATCAATGAAAAGTTTTCCATTTAAATGATCATACTCGTGTTGTGCAACAATAGCTTCAAAATCATGCAATATTTCATCTATAGCATTGCCTTGAGCGTCTAAAGCACGAATGCGGATGCTTTCATGGCGTTTAACGTCGGCGCGGTAGTTAAATGGTACAGACAAACACCCTTCTTGAGGAGAGTTGAGCACTTCACCCAATAATTCCACTTCTGGATTGATAAAAACGCGTAAATTGCTTGGTTCATCCTTAGCGGCACCGTCCATAACAAAAATACGTACCAAATGTCCCACTTGCGGCGCGGCTAAGCCTACACCGGGGGCGTCGTACATAGTTTCAATCATATCTGCCACAAGAGCATTGATTTCTGGAGTAATTTCTTTCACTGGCTCACAAACTTCTGCAAGACGTGGATCTGGATACGACAGCAATTCTAAAATCGCCATAAAAACCTCTCAACATAAGAAAATAAAAACACGGGATTTAAAAGATATAAGTCTTTTAAACCCCATGTAAAGCATCATATTAGAAAGAGTAAAAACTAGGCTTCACTCTTATTTTCAGTAACAACCTTTTCACGCAAACGCAAACCAAGTTCACGTAATTGCTTAGAAGCCACAGCACTTGGAGCGGCTGTGAGCAAACATGTAGCGCGTTGTGTTTTGGGGAATGCTATAACATCACGGATACTTGGCGCTTCACAAAGCAGCATAACCAGTCTATCCAAACCAAAAGCAATACCGCCATGAGGTGGCGCGCCGTGCTCTAAAGCATCGATTAAGAAGCCAAATTGTTCTTCTGCTTCTTCAGGGCTAAAGCCCAAAGCATTAAACATGTCTCTTTGCACTTCACCTGAGTGAATACGGATGGAACCGCCACCAAGTTCAGAACCATTGAGCACCATATCATAAGCTCTAGCGCGCGCCTTGGCGGGGTCATTGCGCATAAGTTCCATATGACCAGGAGCTGGCGAAGTGAAGGGGTGGTGACACGCCACATAGCGATTTTCTTCTGCATCGTGTTCGTATAAAGGAAAATCTGTAACCCACAAGAAGTTAAAGGTATTTTCTGGAATCAATTTGAGATATGAACCTAAATGCACGCGTAAATTCCCTAAAGCAGCATTGACCAT
>CAYJFR010000271.1:0-2508 GCA_964369335.1 uncultured Desulfovibrionaceae bacterium
ACCGCAATCCTTAGTTATTGCCTTTGAGCCTCCGCCAATTTCTGGTATGAGTACCACAGGCGGCTTCGACGGCTTTATTCAAAGTCGCGGCACAGGTACGTTAGAAGACTTACAAATGTGGACCACAAAGTTAGCTACAGCTGTGCAGGCACGTCCTGAAGTGGGCTCTATCCAAAACTTGTTCTCCACATCTTCACCGCAGTATTATGCTAACCTCGACAGAGAACGCGCTTTGGCTCAAGGCGTGAGCATTTCTTCGGTATACGCTGTATTACAAGGTACTTTCGGTACAACCTATGTGAACGACTTCAACTATATAGGTCGTACTTTCCAAGTACTTATGCAAGCAGACCAAGATTATCGTATGTTGCCAGAAACCTTGGCAGATATGAGCGTGCGTAACAATAAAGGCGAAATGATTCCCTTAAATACGCTTATCACCATGGAACGCCGCATAGCGCCACAAGTAGTAGAGCGTTATAACGGTTTCCCCGCTGCGCACATTATCGGTTCACCTGCGCCGGGCTACTCTACAGGTCAAGTACTGCTTGCTGTAGAAGAAGAAGCCGCAAAAATCTTGCCTTCAGATTACGCTCTTGGCTGGGCCGGTTCAGCATTGCAAGAAAAAATGGCGTCTTCTGACACTGTCACTATCTTCGTGCTTGCCCTTATCATGGTATTCCTTATCCTTGCGGCGCAATATGAAAGTTGGTCATTGCCCATAGCCGTTCTCACCGCCGTGCCCTTTGGGGTCTTTGGAGCCATCGCCGCCACATGGATGCGCGACCTATCCAATGACGTATACTTCCAAGTGGCCTTGGTTACCTTGGTAGGTCTTGCGGCCAAGAACGCCATTCTTATTGTGGAATTTGCCGCGGAAGCTTGGCGCGCAGGTAAAAGCCTTGACGTTGCCGCCATGCACGCCTCACGTTTGCGCTTTAGACCTATTATCATGACATCATTGGCATTTATTATGGGTTGTGTGCCTCTTGCCATCAGCACAGGCGCCGGCGCCAACAGCCGTCACGCCATCGGTACAGCAGTTATTGGGGGTATGATTGCCGCCACTTGTATTGCAACGTTATTTGTGCCTTTCTTTTTTAAGATAATTATGCAATTCTCTCTATGGGTGCAGGGTAAGAAAGACCCGCATGCCATGAGTGGTGAACAATTTAAACTCCCGCTGCGGGATCGTGAGGAAGATATCTAATGTCCCTATTACGACGTGTGTCTCTTGGCGCCACGGCGCTTATGTGCAGCGCTGTTCTTGCGGCGTGCTCCTTTGCTCCGGATTATGAACAGCCGGAAATGGATATGCCTGAGGCTTGGCTCAAGGTGCAATTAGCCCCCACCCCTGTAGATCAGGATTGGTGGAAACGCTTTGATGACCCTGTGCTGACAAAGCTTATTGAAGAAGCTTTGAAAAACAACCAAGACCTTGACGAATCTCTTGCCAAGGTAGACAGTGCCGCGGCAAAAATCGGTCAAGCACGGGCCGCCCTCTTCCCCAGCATCAATATGACTGCTGGCTCTGCGCTCAATGCCTCTTCTACCGTAGGCCCTAACCAAAGCCAAAATCAATTTGAAACAGGTCTTTTGAAGCGCGCACTCAATACCACGCAAATTGGTTTTGGTGCCTCTTGGGAATTGGATTTATGGGGTAAATATCGCAATGCCTACACTGGCTTGAGCGATTTGCTTATGAATACAAAAGTAGGCTATGAAGCCTTGCGTCTTTCTGTGGCTGGGCAAGTGGCGCAAAGCTATTTCACCTTGCTTGCTTTTGACATGCAGTTAGCCACAGCAGAACGTACTTTTAAGTCACGTCAAAAGGCTCTCAGTATTTACCTTGCGCGCTTTAAGCAAGGGGAAACCACAGAGCTTGACTGGCTACGCGCTGAAAGTGAAATGGAAATCTCCCGCGCCTCCATGCTCAATACTATTGTAGAGCGTGACGCAGCCGAAGCGGCTTTGGCCGTCTTGGTGGGACGCTCTCCCAGAGAGATTTTGCAAGGAAGCATAGAGCGTGACGCCTCCATCGAAAAGATGCCCGCACCTCCTGTTATTCCTGGCGGTCTGCCTTCTGAACTGCTTTTACGCAGACCAGATATCCGCGCCGCTGAATATATGGTCATGGCATACAATGCCAATATTGGCGTGGTCAAAGCTGACCTTTTCCCCTCTATCAGCCTTACAGGTTCAGTGGGCACACTCAGTGCCACAGCAGGTAAGCTCTTCAGCGGCCCTGCGGGTATGTGGTCATACGGCGCAAGCCTTGCCATGCCCATTTTAGACTTTGGTCGCCGTTGGTATGCTGTGGACGATGCTGAAGCCGTCAAACGTCAGTCCATTGCCATGTACCGTAAAACAGTACAAGTGGCTTTCCAAGATATTCGCGCCGCTTTAACAGCGCAAAAGGAAGCTGTGGGCATTGTGAAAAGCGTACAAAAGCAAGTGGATAACAACCGCCGCACTTTAGAGCTTGCACGCTTACAATACGACAACGGT